>RFRA01000041.1 GCA_009924725.1 Actinomycetota bacterium | reverse complement strand
AATAGAAATACGTGAAGCCATATCTTTCATTGCGGACAAAGTTGCTGCTTCGATTTCAAAATTTAATTGGCTAGCAAAACGCGCAGCACGCATCATTCGAAGTGGATCATCTGAGAAAGATTGTTCAGGTGTAACCGGGGTGCGCAGAATTTGTTTTGCTAAATCAGCTAATCCATTAAATGGGTCTATAAATTCAGGGTTGGTCGTTGTTAACTCAAGCGCCATGCAATTAACCGTGAAATCTCGACGCGATAAATCACCAGCAATATTGTCACCGAATTCAACTTCAGGTTTACGACTTTCTGGATCATATTTATCGCTGCGATATGTCGTTACCTCAACCGTTGTATCACCGCGCTTTGCAGCAACGGTTCCGAATTCAATTCCGGTATCCCAAATATTTTCGCCCCAGATTTTTAAAATCTTTTTACTTTCAAGCGGAAGCGCATCGGTAGTGAAATCCAAATCGTTTCCTAGGCGCCCTAAAATTGCGTCGCGAACCGGCCCGCCAACTAAGGCCAATTTGTAACCAGCCGATTTATAGGCAGCGGCCAGTGAACTGGCTAGGGGGGCGCGTTCGATAAGCGAGCGAATAGCTATTTCGCCAGCGGCACCTAATGGACTCGTCACAATAGGTAAGGCTAGAGGACTACCCTTACTCCATGACCCCGGCACCTAGTGCGGGCAGCGAAGGTACGAAGAAAAAGCGGCGACGAAGACGTCCCGGCAATCGCGCCCCACAAGCAGTTACCACCTCAACCGATGGAAATTCGCCTGCGCCAAAAACACCAACTAAAGGTTTAAGTAACCCGGCAAACAAGAGTGGTCCTGAGCGTCGTCCTTATGCCAAACGCGTTGATGAAGTTAGCGCAGGCGGTTTGGTGATCGATTTTTCTGGAACGCGTGGGCTCTTGATTGGTCGAATAGATCATAAAGATGCATCTCGCGAACGTTTGCTTTGGTCTTTGCCTAAAGGGCATATCGAAGCTGGTGAAACTCCAGAGCAAGCCGCTATTCGCGAAGTGCAGGAAGAAACTGGCATAACTTCAGAGATCACAAAATCTATTGGTGTGATTGATTTTTGGTTTATGGCTGGCGGAAAAAGAATTCACAAAACAGTTCACCATTTTATTTTTAAAGAAGTCTCCGGTGAA
This sequence comes from Actinomycetota bacterium, assembly GCA_009924725.1. Taxonomy (GTDB): domain Bacteria; phylum Actinomycetota; class Actinomycetes; order Nanopelagicales; family Nanopelagicaceae; genus Planktophila. Next base: position 6,686 of record RFRA01000041.1, on the reverse strand, counting down.
CTAACTCCCCAAATTACTGAAGTTGATGAAGTTTCTTGGTTCCCACTCTCTGAAATTGTTGAGCGGTTAGCCTACCCAGATGAAAAGAAATTGATCGCAAAAAGTGGCGAGATCACCTTATGAAAAGAGTTTGGCTAGTTCTAGCATTAATTCTTGGTCTGCAATTTACATTTCTACCTGCCCAAGCTTCAGAAACAAAGGTAATTAGATTAGTTACTGAACCTAATCGTAATTTCAGTGGTTATTTTTATAGCGATGATTTAGCTACTCGGTTAGCACCGAACGGCGATTTAGGTAAATTAGTTTTTAATCCAGACAATCGGCCACGAGTTTGGGTTGTTGATGCCGCGTTTATTGACGATGTTATTGCGATGAAAGAGAAATATAAAATTGGGTTGGTGGGTGGCGAAAAGATTGATGGTGTTGGATCTGTTGTTGCAGCGAATTGGTTGAATCAATTTTCGTTCATTAGTAGTAGCGACCAAGTCGTCGCATTACCCTATGGAAATCCCGCTTATCGGTTACTTAAAAATTATGCCCCCGGCGAATTGAATTTCTATTATTCCAATGCAAACCAACGATTAGCCAGTTTTCTCGCTCGCCCAGTAATAAGTGATAAATCAGGCAGATATAGCAAGGGTTCACTAAAGGGTAATGATGCTTTGCGTAAAGATTACGCTGAAAATCGCAGAGCACTAACTACGCTAGATCGAGTCGTAGATGCCCCTGAACTAACCACTTTAAGGTTGCAAATAGCTCGACTACTAAATCCAAATATCAGTAAGGAATTTCGAGACCGCCTACTAAAGAGCGCAGATAAGGAGGTTACTCGCTCGGCCAGAAAATTAAGAGTTATCTCTGGTAGATATCGTTTAACTTCAGCTGAAGTCAAATTGCCAATTACTTTGGTCAATAATTTCAGCACGCCAGTTAAGGCTTCTTTAGAACTAATTCCTCGTAATTCTCGGGTTCAGATTATTGGAATTTCTGATGTAATTATCGAAGCCAATTCAAAAATACAACTTTCGCTACCAGCTAATGTGATTACGCCAGGAACAGTTACCGTTGCGGCTCGTTTAACTGATGCAAAAGGTGTTCCAGTTACAAAGTATTCACAACTGAACTTAAATCTCTCGATAGTGGATTCACGCGTTGCGTGGTTTACTTCCAGTGCTGCGGTATTGCTTTTCGTTGCCGCAACTTTACAAACTATTCGTCGTGTGCGACGGGCTAGGAAATGAAAACAGTAGATTTGTATCGTGCCTCTAGTGTTATGGCTATCGGCACCATCATTTCTCGTATTACTGGTTTTATTCGTGGTGTTCTTTTGGTGGCAGCGCTTGGTACCGCACTGCTTGCCGATGGTTATAACGTCTCAAATACAATGCCTAATATTATTTATAACCTGGTTGTTGGTGGTGCACTAACTGCAATTTTTGTACCGCAGATAATTCGTTCTTTTTCCGATGATGATGGCGGGGTAGCTTTTACTTCCCGGCTAGTTACCACAATTTGCGTAAGTCTCCTAGCCTTAACTGCACTAGGAATGATTTTTGCGCCTGCCTTAGTGCGACTTTATGCACCTGAGTTCACCACGGCTGGTTTTGAAAACGAGTACTCGGTAACCGTGGCATTTATGCGTTACTGCTTACCGCAAATCTTCTTTTTAGTACTTTATGCGATGCTGGGACAGGTGGCTAATGCCAGAGGTGTTTTCGCGCCTTTAATGTGGGCTCCGATCTTAAATAATGTGGTTGGGGTGGTTTTATTTGGTGGTTTTTTATACTTCGCGCCCAGTGTTCGTGCTGACACGATTACCGATACCCAGGTAGCCGTTCTTGGCTGGGGCACCACGTTAGGTGCTGTGATTCAAGCGCTAGTTCTAATCCCCGTTGTAATGCGCACTAATTTTAAATTGCGGTTCCAATTGGGTTTTTCGGGATTAGGAAAATCTTTTAAGTTAGCCGGCTGGACTTTAGTTTATGTAGTTATTTCACAGCTTGGTTATTTGGTAACCGTCAACGTCGCAACCAGTGCCGCAGTTCGAAGTGCCCAAGAGGGGATCACTCGTGGTGTGGGTTTTACGCCTTACAGCAATGCTTACTTAATTATGTTGCTGCCTTATTCGATTGTGACGATTTCGATAATTACAGCTCTCTTGCCCCATTTATCACGCTTGGTAATTGCTGCGGATTTTTCTGAAGTTAAAGCCCAATTGGTCAGAGCAATTAGGTTGGTGGGCGTTATAACAATTCCTAGCGCAGTTGGCTTGGCTTTCTTTGGTCCACTTATTACCGAAGTTCTATTCTTTGGAATTAGTCGCAGTGACTCCTCTTATATGGGTCACGTTTTGTCAGCTCTTAGTTTGGGGTTGGTGGCGTTTTCCATAAATATAATTTTAGTACGTGGGTTTAACGCTTTCGAAGACACTAAAACACAAGTAGTTTCGATATTAATTATTAATTTGATTGCTGTCGCACTTTCATATTTAGCGCTAAACACGGTTGCGAATGAATATGTGACAGTTTGTTTGGGTTTAGCATTTTCAATCAGTTATATTGTCGGCCTCGTGATTACAGTTGAACTGATTAAGAAACACGTAGGAAAAATTCATTTCTCGCAATTTATCGGTCAACACTCAAAACTTTTTCTGGCCGCTATCCTCGCGATGGGGCCTATGTTTGCGCTCACTCGGTTCTTTGATTGGCATGGCCCGCTAACCTTGCTTTTGGTCTTATTGTTCAGTGCTTCTGGTTACTTCTTATTTGCCAAATTATTGCGGGTCGCCGAAATTTCAATGATTACTGGGTTGTTGCGCTCTTCACGTGGCGCAGCCGTAAATGAGGAATAAATTTGGCTCAAGAAAGGTTATGGTGAAGCCATGAGTGAAGTAGAAAATTTAGTAATTGTTGGTTCCGGGCCATCGGGCTACACCGCCGCTATTTATGCTGCTCGCGCCCAATTAAATCCCATCATTTACGAAGGTTCAGTTACTGCTGGTGGTGCCCTTATGAATACCACTGAAGTTGAAAACTTCCCTGGTTTTGTCGATGGCATCATGGGGCCAGATTTAATGGATGCGATGCGCAAACAGGCAAAGCGATTTGGTGCCAATTTAATCACTGACGATATTGTTGAAATGGATTTGACGGGGCCGATTAAGGTTCTAAAAGATGGTTCCGGAAATACGGTTAAAGCTAAATCGGTAATTTTGGCAATGGGTTCGGCTTATCGTGAGATTGGTTTAGTGAATGAAAAGCGTCTCTCCGGGCGTGGCGTTTCTTGGTGCGCTACCTGCGATGGGTTCTTCTTCCGTGACCAAACGATTGCTGTTGTTGGCGGTGGTGATTCCGCTGTCGAAGAAGCAACATTCTTAACTAAGTTTGCTAGCAAAGTGGTTTTGATTCACCGTCGCGATTCACTTCGCGCTTCAAAAATTATGGCTGAGCGCGCACTTTCAAATCCGAAGATCGAAATGCTTTGGAATACCGAAGTCATCGATGTGCTGGGCGCCGAAAAAGTTGAAGCTCTTTCGCTAAAGAATACGGTGACTGGCGAAGTTTCTAAACGCGATTTCACTGGTTTATTCGTAGCTATCGGTCACGATCCGCGTAATGAGTTAGTCAAAGGCCAAGTAACTCTTGATGCCGAAGGTTATGTAATTGTAGAAAGCGGATCAACTCGAACAAACCTAACTGGTGTATTTGCTTGCGGAGATTTGGTTGACCACACTTACCGCCAGGCAATTACGGCAGCAGGCACAGGCTGCCAATCTGCGCTAGATGCTGAAAAATTCTTATCGCACCACTAAAGTACCTACATACAAGAATTAAAAAAGAAGTAAATACAAGGAGCAAAAAATGAGCGCAGCAACCCCTGTCACAACTGCAACTTTCGCAGATGTAGTACTTAAAAGCAGCACCCCAGTTTTGGTTGATTTTTGGGCTGAATGGTGTGGGCCTTGCCGTGCAGTAGGACCAATCCTTGATGAGATTGCTAATGAGCATGGCGACAAGATAAAGATCGTTAAATTAAATACTGACGAAGAATCGGCAATCGCCATTAAATATGGAATTACCTCAATTCCAACACTTAATGTGTTTGTAAATGGTGAAGTAGTTAAAACAATCATTGGCGCTAAGCCAAAACCTGCTTTGCTTAAAGAACTCGAAGGTTTTATCTAAGCTGCTGTTTTCTTAGATCTGCAACTGTCATGAGAGAACTCACACCCGATGAGGTTCGTTCCTTTCAACAGAGTCGCGGATTAACTGTCACGGGTTTAATTGACGACGTAACTTCTCGTGCGCTCGAAGAATCCCGCTGGAAACTTGGTGATCGCTCACTTCACATTACAACTCCGGCGCTAATGCGTGGTGATGATGTTGCAACTCTGCAAAATCGTTTAGTTGAAATGGGTTTTGATTGCGGCCGCGTTGATGGAATTTATGGATCTCGCACATCGAGTGCGGTAAGTGAATTTCAAAAATCTGTTGGCGTAACCGTTGATGGTAAGTGCGGGCCTGCGACAATTATTGCGTTGTTGCGATTAACCACAATTGTTAGCGGTGGAGCACCAGTTCGATTGCGCGAAGATGTTTCACATAAAAATCGTGGGCCGGCTCTAGCCGATAAAGTAATTGTTTTAGATCCAAGCAATGGTGGTGAAAGTCGCGGGGTAAGTGGTTTCGGAATTGAAGAAGCCGAAATTGTTTATGATGTTGCGCAACGTTTAGAAGGCCGCTTGTTGGCACTTGGTGTTAGTGTTTTTTTAACGCGCGGAAAAGATAATTGCCCTACGCAACAAGAACGCGTTGACTTTGCTAATAAAACTTCGGCTGATTTAGTTATCTCTTTTCATGCTGACCGCTATCCAACCCAAAGCGCACATGGGGTAGCCACTTATTACTACGGTAGTGATTTGCATTCACTTCATTCAGTTGTTGGCGAAAGATTTGCTTCATTAGTACAGCGCGAAATTTGTGCTCGCACCGATTTAGTAAATTGTCACTCCCACGCCAAAGTTTGGGATTTACTGCGATTAACCAAGGCCCCTACGGTTCGGGTTGATTTGGGATATTTGACGAATCCAGGCGATGCCGAACGGCTGGGTCGTGCCGATTTCCGCGATGTAATTGCCGAATCAATAGTTATTGCGATCCAACGTCTTTATTTAGCATCTGAAGATGACGCCAAAACTGGAATGTTGCGACTTTCTGACCTGCGTAAAGCTGGCCTTCGTAAGTAATTAATCTGCGCGTATTTGCACCTCTTTATGGGATGATTCGCAGATGTCCGACTTAACAACTCGCTTTCACACGGGGACTCCTCAGAAACTAGAGGAACGTTTCGCACACCGAGCTACTGGCATGGTTGCAAGTGAAATTCGTTCGTTATTCGCGGTAGCTTCACGCCCTGAGATTGTTTCACTAGCGGGTGGAATGCCAAATCTTTCTGCGCTGCCAATGGAAATGATGGCATCGGTTGTATCTGATTTGATTTTGACCCAAGGTCAAGAAGCTTTGCAATACGGCAGCGGTCAAGGTCATCCAAAATTACGTGAGCAAATTTGTGAAGTTATGGCGCTCGAAGGTATTCGCGCTAATCCAGATGATGTTGTTGTAACGACTGGTTCACAACAGGCTCTTGATTTGATTTCACGTATTTTTATTGATCCAGGCGATGTAATTTTGGCTGAAGCACCTTCATATGTTGGCGCACTCGGTACTTTCCGCCAATATGAAGCATCGGTTGTGCATGTTGAAACTGATAACGATGGCATGGTTCCGGAATCGCTACGACAAGCCATTAAATCCCTGCGTGCTGCTGGTCGTAAAATTAAGTTTTTATACTTAATTCCGAATTACCAAAACCCTTCTGGTGTTTTGTTGCCGGCTAGCCGCCGTACTGAAATCCTTGAAATTTGTAGAGTAGAACATATTTTTGTAGTTGAAGATAATCCTTATGGCCTTCTAGGTTTTGATAAGCCATCACCTAATGCGATGCGTGCTGAAGATTCTGAAAACGTTATTTATTTAGGTTCATTCTCAAAAACTATCTCGCCTGGATTACGTGTTGGCTGGGCGCTGGTTCCACAGTCGCTAAAAGATAAATTGGTTATAGCCAGCGAGTCTTCAATTCTCTGTCCTTCTAATTTCACCCAAATGACAATTTCAAATTACTTGGCTAATCAGCCTTGGCGTGACCAGATTGCTTCGTTCTGCGAGCAGTACAAGATGCGCCGTGACGCGATGCTTGAATCTCTTGATGAATACTTTCCAAAGAGCGCTACTTGGACTAAACCAGGGGGCGGTTTCTATGTTTGGGTTACTTTGCCACCTGAAATTGATACCAAAGCGATGATGCCAAAAGCTATTGTGGCAAAAGTTGCCTATGTTCCCGGTACTGCGTTTTATGCCGATGGTTTTGGAACTTGGTCTATGCGGCTTTCTTACTGTCACCCAACTCCAGAACGAATTCGTGAAGGTATTAAAGCGCTGGCTGGCGTTGTAAATCAAGAGATTTCACGCCGCGGTGGTAATTTAGAACTTAACGCTTAATTTCTTTAATTATTCGCTGTAAATCTTCGCCGCCAGAATATTCAATAACAATCTTTCCTTTACCTGCTGAGCCCTCGATTTTCACACGGGTATCAAGGTGATCGCCTAGTTCTTCAGCAATCTCATTTA
>RFRA01000005.1 GCA_009924725.1 Actinomycetota bacterium | reverse complement strand
TGGGGCAATAATCTGAGTAATTTCAGTCAGTACGCGATAAACAGCTGGTTCGCCAACCCATAAGTGCTTTGCACCCTCAACTGCGATCATCTGGTGATTTTTAATAACTGCAAAACGTTTTGCTGCCTCTGATGGTTGTAAATAATCATCTAGCTCAGGAACAACTGTAAAAACTGGGCGACCATCAATATTCCAATATTCCAGATCACTAGTTTCGGAAGTGCGCAGCGGTGGACTCAATAAAATAAGTCCTTTATGGCGTGGATCCTTCGCATGACGAAGTGCTAAATCAGTTCCGAAAGACCATCCCACGACCCAGAGGTTCTCTAACTTCAAAGTATCAAAGCAATAAGAAAGAGCAGCTTCAACATCAAATTTCTCTGCCACACCATTATCGAAAGTCCCAGTGCTAGTTCCATTGGCACTTGTGGTTCCGCGGGTATTAAAACGCACAACCGTTATTCCTGCCATATCAGGTAAACGATTGGCAGCCTTCTTATAAATATGACTGTCCATCATGCCGCCCGCAATTGGTAGCGGGTGCAGACAAAGAATTGCACCAGTGGGATTAGCAATTGGGCTAGCAACTTCACCTACCAACGTCTCACCATCAGCTGTAATCAGCGTAAAAGGTGAGCGATTAGCCGGTAATAACGTGCTGGGGCGAATTGGTTCGGCCATTAGGCAAGTGTATCTTTGCCGCTATGGCCACATCACGCAAAAAGACCTTTGATTCAATCAATCCAGTATCTGGTGAAGTTTTAGCTACTTTCCCGGTAGATAGCAAAGACATAGTCTCGCTAGTTGTTGAGACCGCCCATGAGGCGCTTTATCAATGGCAGCACTTGGGTTTTAAGGGTCGCAAGAAAGTATTGCTCGACTGGAGTAGCTACTTAATTAGCCACGTTGATGAAATTGCCGAATTGATTTCTGATGAAACTGGTAAGCCAATTAGCGATGCCAAGCTTGAAGCAGCACTTTCAATTAACCACATTGGTTGGGCGGCACGTAACGCTGAATTTGTGATGAGTCCAGAACATCGTTCACCTGGCGCTTTGATGGCAAATATGTCAGCTCGGGTTGAGCACTCTCCAGTTGGCGTTGTCGGTGTAATTGGTCCTTGGAACTATCCGATGTTTACTCCCCTTGGTTCAATAACTTACGCACTTGCAGCTGGTAACGCAGTGGTATTTAAACCGAGTGAATTTACGCCAGCAGTTGGTGTTTGGTTAGCAGACTCATTCTCCCAAGTCGCACCAAATGAAGATATTTTTCAAGTCATTACCGGTTTCGGTGATACCGGTAAATATTTATGTGAAAGTGAAATCAATAAATTAGCTTTCACAGGTTCAACTAAGACTGCCAAGTTGGTTGCAGCAACATGTGCGGCAAACATGATTCCAGTAATTCTGGAATGTGGTGGCAAGGACCCAGTGATCGTTGCTGAAGATGCCAACCTTAAAGCAGCCGTTGAAAATACTTTATGGTCTGCCATGTCTAATGCTGGGCAAACTTGTATTGGCGCGGAGCGTGTTTATGTTGATGAAAAGATTGCTGATCGCTTCATTGAACTTTTTGTGGCAGAAGCTGAAAAGATCACCGCAGGTGCGCCAGGGGCTGGTAATTACGGCCCAGCAACCATGCCCGAACAACTTGATGTGATTGCAGCCCATATTGCCGATGCACTAAAGCGAGGCGGTAAAGCACTTTTGGGTGGCAAAAAATCAGTCCAGCCACCATATGTGCAGCCCGTTGTTTTAGTAGATGTACCCGAAGATGCAATTGCGATGACTGAAGAAACTTTTGGCCCAGTAATTATTATTAATCGTTTCCACTCTATTGATCACGCAATTCGGTTAGCTAATGCGAGTAAATATGGCTTAGGCGCTTCGGTCTGGTCAAAGCGTCAAGGTAAGAAGATTGCTTCACAACTTCAATGTGGAATGGTTGCCGTTAACTCAACTATTTCATTCGCAGCAATTCCATCAGTGCCATTTGGTGGTGTGAAAGATAGTGGTTACGGCCGGATTCATGGCCCCGAAGGAATTCTCGAGTTCACTTATCCGCGCACCGTAGTTCGTGCAAGATTCCAATTACCGTTGGCAATTACTAGCTTTAATCGCACTTACTTCGCTGATAAATTAATTGTCCGCGCAATTAAGATTCTTAAAGGTCGGCTGAGTTAACAATTTAAAACCGGGGCGCATTTCGGGTGCGTTCAGTGCGCGGGCCACGATTATTTTTCTTAGCCCAACATGGTGTATGCCAATGTCGACGCGATTCTTCATCATGTTCTAGCCAAGCAACAATGTGAGGTGTTGCCATTGGAATAACTTGATCACAACCTGGGCAGCGATATGGTTTATTTGAAGAAGAACCAGTTAATTTTCGAACTCGGTATGTTCCATCGCTATGTTCTTCAATACTTTCATTAGATGTATTAATTTCGCGCTCAGGATCCTGGGGTCTTTTCCCCTTGGGGTAGTTGCGGCGCGGGCTCATGGTTCATTTTCTCGCATTTTTGCGCTTCTTGTGACAGGCTGGAGCAATGAAGGTGATTGAAGTTAAAGGCCTTGTAAAGAGATATGACGACTTCACCGCAGTTGCTGGTATCGATTTAGCCATTGAGGCAGGCGAGATTTTTGCACTTCTCGGCCCGAATGGCGCAGGAAAGACCACTACCGTTGAAATTCTGGCCGGTTTTCGAGCACCAGATAGCGGAACAGTTAGCGTGCTGGGGTTTGACCCAGCCACTAAAGGCGATGCTGGCCGCGCTTGGCGCAATCGAATTGGCATTGTTCTACAGACGGCCTCCGATGCTGGCTCATTTAAGGTGCGCGAAATTGTTAAACATTTCAGTAATTTCTATGCCAATCCGCGCGATGTTGATCAAGTGATCGAAGCAGTGGGGCTTACCGAAAAACAAAATTCATTGGTTTTGGAATTATCCGGTGGTCAACGACGACGCCTTGATGTGGCGCTCGGAATTATTGGAAACCCCGAACTCTTATTTCTTGATGAACCAACCACTGGTTTTGACCCAGAAGCAAGACGCGCATTCTGGTCGCTGATCCGGGACTTAAAAGCAGGTGGCACCACAATTTTGTTAACTACCCACTATCTCGATGAAGCTGAAGAGCTAGCAGATCGCGTTGCCGTAATCACCGCCGGCAAAATTATTGAAGTTTCTACACCGGCGCTTCTGGGTGGTCGCAGTACTTCAAAAGCTACGGTTTCCTGGTTGGGAGCATCTGGTCTTGAATCGGAAGAGAGCGATAATCCGACCGCAGTTGTAACTAGATTAGCGGCACAATTTGGTGGCGAGATTCCGGAATTAGTTATCACTCGGCCAACATTGGAAGATACTTACTTAAAGATGATTGGTGGCCAGCATGAATAAAGTTCCGGGCACCTTTAAACTCGGCTTACTACGTGGGCAAATGGAGATCATTCAATTTACTCGCCAGAAAGAAGCAGTGGTATTTACCATCTTCTTCCCGGTGATTTTGCTCGTGATCTTTGGCAGCGTTTTTAAAGACACAATTGCGCCTGGGGTAACTTTTAGCCAGTATTTTGTAGCCGGCATGATCGCCTCAGGCCTAGTTAATACTGGTTTTCAAAATATCGCGATAAATATTCCGCTCGAACGTGACATGGGCGCCATAAAGCGCCTTCGCGGTACACCTTTGCCAATAACTAGTTATTTCATTGGTAAAGCTATTTCAGTATTAGCCAGCATGGTTGCTCAAGTACTTATCTTGCTAATTATCGGCGTAGCTTTCTTTGGTTTGAATCTGCCCAGTGAGCCAAATAAATGGTTAACTTTCACTTGGTTATTGGTACTCGGTAGCGCTAGCTCAACAGCTCTTGGTGTGGCTTTCTCATCAGTGCCAAAAAATGGTCGTGGCGCATCTGCCATAGTTTCTCCCGTTGTAATTATCTTGCAGTTCTTCAGTGGTGTTTTCTTTGTCTTCACTCAATTGCCCGGCTGGATGCAACAAGTCGCCGCAATTTTTCCGCTTAAGTGGTTGACCCAAGGAATGCGTAGCGTTTTCTTGCCCGATACTTTCGCAGCTCAAGAAGTTGCTAAAAGTTGGGAGAGTGGCCGCACCGCTTTAATCCTGGTCGTTTGGCTAATCGTTGGGCTCTTCTTGGCAGTTAAGACTTTCCGCTGGGAGAACAAATGAAACGCCTTGGTCTGGGACTGGCACTAATTCTTTTAGCAGTAGTTTCGCTAGGTGCAAATGGGGCAAGTGCCGCATCGAAGATTAAACCTTCGCCATCACCAAAGTGGCCACCCGTTGGCTTTACGGTTAAAGGCGAGATTTATGCAAAAGTTCCAACAGTTAAAGAGTTAGTTGGAATTGCCTCAAACAGTAAAGTAATCACTGCGCAGTTAGCGCAAAAAGTTGATGGGGTATTGATTTGCCAGAAGTACTCCTGTGGTGCGATAACTGTGGCTTCAACAAATGGTTGCCTTTGGTGGGAAGTTAGATCAAAAGTTATTGGGCCAAAAAACTTAGAAGATAAAACTATTACTACCTTTGGCACGATCCGAACAACTACGACCGGAACGGCAAAAAAGGTCTATAAAACAATACTTTTAATTAGTTCCGAAGATATTGATCGCGGAAATAAGATTTCTAATATAAACGTGATTTGTCATCATGCACCCGCAACCGAGACGTTAAAAACTAACGTCTACACACCCATTGAAAACTAGCGGTTAGCTCCAGGTACCCAAAGTTCGTCGCCTTGCGCTTTATTTGAGATACGAGCAAGCACAAAGAGTAAGTCAGATAAACGGTTTAAATACTTAGCAGCTAGCGGATTAACGCCGCCGCCGAATGCGTGAATGGCTGCCCAGGTACAACGCTCGGCGCGACGAGCAACAGTTCGTGCCACATGTAAGTTTGCCGCCGCTAGAGTTCCAGAAGGCAATACAAAGGAACGAAGTGGTTCTAGCTGTTCGTTGTAAGCATCAATCTGTTCTTCCAGATAAGTAATCTGTGACTCGAGCACTCGCAGTGGTTCAATTTTTGGTTCATCAACTACCGGTGTGCAGAGATCTGCGCCCACATCAAAGAGATCATTTTGGATACGAATCAACAACGGCTTTAATTCGGCCGGCAAAGAATCAGCACAAAGTGCAACACCAATTGCTGAGTTAGCTTCATCAACAGTGGCGTATGCCTCAAGACGTGGATCATTCTTCGAAGTACGGCTCATATCGCCTAGAGAAGTAGTTCCGTCATCGCCAGTTTTTGTGTAGATCCGCGTTAAATTAACCATGGGGAGAGCCTAATCGGGCAGATAAGATACGACCACTCGAGAATTAACGTTGCATTAAAGAATTTGGAAGGAGTGCCGCCATGGCTGCAATTGATCGCTTTCGTGTGGTCGGTGGGGCCCGCCTGGTTGGCGAAGTTAGCGTTAGTGGTGCTAAAAATTCAGCCCTAAAACTCATGGCCGCTTCACTCTTGGCTGCCGGTAAAACCACTATTCGCAACGTGCCCGATATTGCCGACGTCGACATCATGGCTGATCTACTTACTCGTTTAGGTTGTATCGTCGAACGTGGCGCAGAACTAGTAACAATTGATGTGCCAGAAGTTCCGGGTCATCGCGCTGATTACGATTTAGTGCGCAAGATGCGTGCCTCAATTAACGTGCTTGGCCCACTTGTTGCTCGAGTTGGTCAAGCTGAAGTCGCTCTACCCGGCGGCGACGCCATTGGTTCGCGTGGCTTAGATTTTCATATTCGCGGTCTTGAGTCCCTTGGCGCTAAAGCCCACAATGAACATGGTTATGTAATTGCTGAAGCACCTGATGGCTTAACTGGTGCCGAAATTGTTTTAGATTTTCCTAGCGTTGGCGCAACTGAAAACTTAATGACTGCTGCCGTGTTAGCAAAAGGTGTAACTACGATAGATAACGCAGCTCGCGAACCAGACTTAGTTGATCTTGGAAATTTCTTGATTGGCATGGGTGCAAAAATTTCAGGCTTGGGCACACCACTGATCACAATCACGGGTGTTGCAAAAATGCACCCAACTGATCACGCCACAATTGCAGATCGCATCGTTACTGGCACTTGGGCATTTGCCGCAGCGATGACGCAAGGCGACATCACAATTAACGGAGCCCGTGCGCAAGATTTAGAAATCCCACTTGAGAAATTAACTGCTGCCGGCGCCATCGTTACTTCGAATGAAAACTCAATTCGGGTGCGCATGGATTCGCGACCAAAAGCAATTGACGTTTCAACGCTTCCCTACCCTGGTTTTCCAACTGACTTACAACCGATGATAATTACCTTAAATGCAATTGCAACTGGTGATGCCATAGTGACTGAAAATGTATTCGAAGGTCGCTTTATGTTTGTTAATGAATTGATCAGATTAGGCGCACAAATCACCATCGATGGCCATCACGCAGCCATCACAGGGGTAGAAAAGCTATCGAGCGCACCTGTGGTAGCAACTGATATTCGGGCTGGTGCGGGCTTGGTTTTGGCTGGTTTGGTTAGCGATGGCATAACTTTCGTCGAAGATGGTTATCACATCGATCGCGGATACCCAGATTTTGCTAAACAATTGCGCGCACTTGGCGCTGACGTAACGCGCGAACTCTAAATCTTCTTCTTTTAAAGCAGTAAAAATCCCGGCAGATATTTCTACCGGGATTTTTACTTAGAACTAATTAGCCAGCTGACTCAGTCAAGATTGAAACTCGATCATTTGATACTGATAAGAAGCCACCATGAACATTGAACTCTTGGGTAGTTCCATCAGATACTTTGATGCTGACAGCTCCGTCGACTAGAACACCAAATAAAGGTGCGTGACCTGGCAGAACGCCTAGGTCACCTTCGGTTGTGCGAGCAGAAATAAATGTTGCCTCGCCTGACCAAACCTTCTCTGTTGGTGAAACTACTGCGACTTGAAGTGTCATGAGTTAGTTCTTTGCCAATTCTGCAGCCTTGCGCTCAACATCGTCGAGACCGCCGCACATGAAGAATGCTTGTTCTGGAATGTGATCGTACTTTCCATCAGCAAGTGCTTCGAATGCTGCGATTGTGTCTGCAAGAGGTACGAATGATCCGTCGATACCGGTGAACACCTTTGCAACGAAGGTGTTCTGTGACAAGAAGCGCTGAATACGACGTGCGCGTCCTACCAAGATACGGTCTTCTTCAGAGAGTTCATCGATACCAAGAATCGCAATGATGTCTTGAAGATCCTTGTAGCGCTGCAAGATCTGCTTGATGCGGTTAGCAACCTGGAAGTGGTGCTCGCCGATGTAGCGTGGATCAAGGATGCGTGAAGTTGAGTCAAGTGGATCTACCGCTGGATAAATACCAAGCTCAGAGATCGGACGAGACAACACTGTCGTTGCATCTAAGTGCGCGAAAGTAGTGTGTGGCGCCGGGTCGGTGATGTCATCGGCAGGAACATAAATTGCCTGCATCGATGTAATCGAGTGACCACGAGTTGAAGTAATGCGCTCTTGTAATTGACCCATTTCATCAGCAAGTGTTGGCTGGTAGCCCACCGCAGATGGCATACGGCCAAGCAGAGTTGATACTTCAGAACCTGCTTGTGTGAAACGGAAAATGTTGTCGATGAAGAGCAATACGTCTTGCTTCTGCACATCACGGAAATACTCCGCCATGGTTAGCGCTGAAAGTGCAACGCGAAGACGCGTTCCAGGTGGCTCATCCATTTGACCGAACACTAAGGCGGTCTTATTGATAACACCGGTCTCGGTCATTTCTAGGAACAAGTCGTTACCTTCGCGAGTACGCTCACCAACACCGGCGAATACAGATACACCACCGAAGTTTTCAGCTACGCGATAAATCATTTCCTGAATCAAAACAGTCTTACCAACACCCGCACCACCGAATAGACCGATCTTTCCACCCTTTACATAAGGTGTTAGCAGGTCGATAACTTTGATACCGGTCTCGAACATTTCAGTCTTTGACTCAAGTTGATCGAAAGCTGGTGCATTGCGGTGGATTGGCCAACGCTCTTTAATATCAAGAGAAGAAGTTGGCACGTCGAGGGATTCACCAAGTGTGTTGAACACGTGACCCTTCGTTACGTCACCAACTGGAACTGAGATCGCAGAACCAGTGTCGCTTACTTCGGCGCCACGGACCATGCCATCAGTTGGCTGCATCGAAATCGCGCGCACGAGGTTGTCACCAATGTGTTGCGCTACTTCTAGAGTCAAGGTACGAGTAGTTCCACTCATGGTGGTCTCTACATGTAGCGCGTTGAAGATCGAAGGCATCTGACCCGCTGGGAACTCAATGTCCACCACTGGGCCGATAACTCGCGCAACGCGACCTTTACCTGTTGTCTTTACCGACATCATTCACTCCCTGCACTAGCTGAGGCCAACGCGTCTGCGCCGCCGACGATTTCACTGATTTCTTGCGTAATTTCTGCCTGACGAGCAGCATTTGCCCGACGAGTCAGAGACTTAATTAGTTCGTCAGCATTATCTGTAGCTGACTTCATTGCGCGACGACGAGCAGCATGCTCAGAAGCCGCTGATTGCAACATCGCATTAAAAATACGAGCTTCGATATAACGAGGTAGAAGTGCATTTAGAACTTCACCAGCATTTGGTTCGAACTCATACATTGGTAGCAGGCCAGTTGGAACTGGAGTGCTTGATTCAACAACTTCAAGTGGCAGCATGCGCTTGGCTTGTGCTTCTTGGGTGATCATCGAACGGAATTCAGTAAAGATAATGTGAATCTCATCGACGCCAACTTTGCCTTCTTTTGAATCCGCAAGGAACGCAGTTAAAAGTGCATCGGCAACTTCTTTGGCATTTTCATAAGTTGGGGTATCTGAAAAACCTGACCAAGATCCGGCAATCTCGCGATTACGGAAACGGTAATAGTTAACAGCTTTACGACCAACTAAATATGAAGCAGTTTCTAAACCACGTTCCTTAAGAAGGGCTGCCAATTGCTCGCCTTCCTTAATTGCGTTATTTGAATAAGCACCAGCCATGCCACGGTCAGCTGAGATGATCAAGACTGCTGCGCGACGTGGATTTTCGGATTCAGTAGTTAGTGGATGGTTCGTTGAAGAATAAGTGGCAACTGCAGATACTGCGCGAGTCAACTCATTTGCATAAGGAGTTGAAGCTGCGACTCGTTGCTGCGCCTTGACAATACGAGAAGCCGAAATTAATTCCATGGCTTTCGTAATTTTCTTGGTCGCTTTAACGGATCGCATCCGTCGGCGATATACGCGAAGTTGAGCACCCATTTGTTACTTCTTCGCCGCCGGTGGAACGAACTTGGTGATCTGTTCGTTTTCTACATCATCTAGCGCATCGGCTGCTGCTTCATTAAGTGCGGCCGAAACTGTTGGCTTGAATTGCAGCTTGTAAGCCGCAACTGCTTCAGTCATCGCTGCAATGGTGTCATCGTTAAGGTCTTTCGTTTCAGAGATAACCTTGAAGATGTCCTTGCGCTCGCGACCAATGAATTCAAGTAGTTCAGCTTCAAAGCGACGAATGTCGGCAACTGCAACATCATCGAGCTTGCCTGAAGTACCAGCCCAAATTGAAACTACTTGGCGCTCTACTGAATAAGGTGAGTACTGACCCTGCTTTAGTAGTTCAACCATGCGAGCACCGCGCTCTAGTTGTGCCTTAGAGGCAGCATCTAGATCTGAACCGAAAGCAGCGAATGCTTCGAGTTCGCGGAACTGAGCAAGGTCAAGACGCAAGCGACCAGCAATCTTCTTCATTGCCTTGGTCTGCGCAGAACCACCAACGCGAGATACCGAAATACCTACGTTGATCGCAGGGCGAACACCGGCGTTGAAAAGATCTGTTTCCAGGAAGCACTGACCATCAGTAATCGAAATTACGTTAGTCGGAATGAACGCAGAAACGTCATTACCCTTTGTTTCAATGATTGGTAGACCAGTCATTGAACCGCCACCAAGTTCATCAGAAAGCTTTGCGCAACGTTCTAACAAACGTGAGTGTAAGTAGAAAACATCGCCTGGGTACGCTTCGCGACCTGGTGGACGACGTAGCAATAGTGAAACTGAACGGTATGCCTCTGCTTGCTTTGATAGATCATCAAAAACAATTAGCACGTGCTGTCCGTTGTACATCCAGTGCTGACCAATTGCCGAACCGGTATATGGAGCTAAGTACTTAAAGCCCGCTGGATCTGAAGCAGGAGATGCAACGATGGTTGTGTATTCCATTGCGCCAGCTTCTTCAAGTGAAGCCTTAACTGATGCGATGGTTGAACCTTTCTGACCAATCGCAACATAAATACATTTAACTTGCTTCTTTGGATCGCCAGTTTTCCAGTTCTCTAACTGGTTAATGATGGTGTCAACAGCAACTGCTGTCTTACCTGTCTGACGGTCACCAATAATCAACTGACGCTGACCACGGCCGATTGCAGTCATTGCGTCAATTGCTTTAATACCAGTAGCCATAGGCTCTTTAACAGGTTGGCGCTGAACTACAGAGGGAGCCTGAAGTTCAAGAGCACGACGTGCTTCAGCTTTGATTTCACCTTTGCCATCGATTGGACGACCAAGTGGATCAACTACGCGACCTAGGAAAGCATCGCCAACTGGTACTGAAAGAATTTCGCCAGTACGACGAGCTGATGTGCCTTCTTCAATGCCATCGTAATCACCCAAAATAACCACACCGATTTCACGAACATCGAGGTTAAGGGCTAGACCTAAAGTTCCATTTTCAAATTGAAGGAGTTCATTAGCCATCGTTGATGGCAAGCCTTCAATACGAGCGATACCATCGCCTGCTTGCGTGACTGTACCAACCTCGTCGCGAGCTGCGACTCCTGGATCATATGACTTAACGAAATTCGCCAAGGCATCTTTGATCTCGTCAGGTCGGATCGTGAGTTCCGCCATTTTATTTCTCCCTTTTCTACTTACTTCGTCCGGCTAGTTTGATCTAGCCATGGATCGACCGGCACTTGCTAATCGATTGACAACAGTGCCATCGACTAATTCATCAGCGAATTTGATTGCAACGCCACCAAGGACTGTTGCATCAACTTCAATATTGATACGAACTGGTTGGCCAACTTGAGCAGTTAGCGAACTCGCTAGGCGATCGCGTTGTGCATCAGTTAGTGCAACAGCTACGCGAACCAACGCGATAACGCGATTGCGTCGAGCAGCTAGTGCGTACTTGTAATCATGGAATGCAACTTCAATGCTGCGACCACGAAGAGTTGTAACTAATTGGCTAAGTAGCGCCACTGTGTGAGGGCTACCGTTCTTAGCAAATAAGTCTTTTACGATTCCTGTTTTAGCGCTATCTGCGCCTACTGTGATCAAAGCTTTACGAAGTTCAGGCGAACCCGAAACTGCTTGTTCAGCAGCAAATAGCTCATCTTCAACGCGATCTAGAGCGCCATCGATATTGGCTGCTGATGCTTGCGCTTCAATCGCCAATTGCTCAAGCACGTTTACTAGATCTCCAGAGTTTGACCAGCGAAGTGATGAAACTTTGGCAGTTAAATCAATTGCTGGTGCGGATAGCGATTTGAATAGATCTTTAACGAGAGTTTCTTTGGCACTGGCATCACGTGATGGATCTGTAATCGCACGACGTAATGAGAGTGAACCATGCAGAGTCGAAGCCACAACAAAGAGTTCAGCGCTTAACGATGAAGCTGCAGCACCTGTTGCGCCTTTTACGGCAGCATCAAGTGCACCGCGAGCAACCTGTAAAGATTGCCGGCTACTGCCACCCAGAAATGCGCTCATATTCTCTTTCTCTTACTGCTAGTTATTTAGGGCTTCTAGTTACTTAGCGGACTTCTCGAGATCATCAAGGAAGCGATCGACAATACGTGATTGTCGAGCCTGGTCATCTAGCGCTTCGCCAACGATCTTTGATGCGAGTTCAACTGCAAGTGCGCCAACTTCGCTACGAAGTGAAGTAACGGCTTGCTGACGTTCGGACTCGATCGATGCATGTGCAGCTGCAGTAATGCGTGCTGCTTCTTCTTGTGCCTTAACTCGAAGTTCTTCAACGATCGCAGTTCCTTGAACTCGTGCGTCTTCGCGCATCTTCTGCGCTTCTTCGCGAGCTGTTGAAAGCTGATCGTTGTACTGCGCTAGTGCGCGCTGAGCTTCGAGTTGAGCTTTTTCAGCACGTTCCATACCGCCTTGAATTGCTGCAGTGCGTTCAGTGAATGCTTTTTCAAACATTGGCACAACGCGACTACGCAAAACAATGAAGAGCAAGCTGAAGGCGACTGCGCCAACAATTAGCTCAGCTGTATGCGGAACGAGCGGATTAACTTTCTCCGCTGCTGCATAAAGTGAATTCTCCATTAGTTACCTAACTTCTTCTGCTTGGTAAATCTGTGGGATTAGAGAACGAAAGCTAGAACTAGACCGAACAGTGCAAGCGCTTCAGCAAGTGCGAATCCGAGGAACGCAATTGGCTGTAGAACGCTGCGTGCTTCTGGCTGACGAGCTACGCCGCTGATGTAAGCAGCGAAGATCATTCCGGTTGCAATCGCAGGTCCGATTGCAGATAGGCCATAACCGACCAGGTTGAGTGTGCCTTCCATTTTGTTGCCTTTCGTTAGTCGCTAGTGTCTTTAGATACTAGTGATGTTGGTTATTAGTGCTCGTCGGCAAGGGCGCCGGCGATATATAGAGCGGTCAACAGAGTAAAGATGTACGCCTGTAGACATTGGACCATAAACTCGAAGAAAGTAAGACCGATACCAAATGCGAAAGCAAATGGACTGATCAACTTCAAACCGAGTACACCTTGGAATAGATGTTCTCCACCCAAGATGAAAACTAGAAGTAGTAAGTGGCCCGCAAACATATTCGCAAATAAACGAAGGGAAAGTGTTAGCGGGCGAACTAAGAAGAAAGTCGCTAATTCAATTGGAGTTAGCAATACATAAACTGGCTTTGGTACACCAGGCATAAACATGATGTCTTTTAGATACTTAACAATGCCTTGCTTGCGGATTCCAACGTAATGGAAAACTACGAAAGTAAATACGGCCAAGACATAAGGGAAGCTAACTCGTGACATCGTTGGGAATTGCAAGAACGGCACAATTCCAAAGATGTTATTGGTTAGAACGAAGGTAAATAGTGTGAACAAATAAGGTACAAAGCGCATGAATTCGTGGCCGATAATGTCGCGGCCGAGGTCATTGCGCACAAAGCTATAGATTGATTCGCCTGCAAATTGCAGTTTGGAAGGAACCACTGCTGCTTTACGTGATGAAAGTAAGAAGAAAACTGAAACTAAAATTACTGATAGGAAAACTAAGAAAATTGGTTTAGTGGTAAATGCGTTATCGCCAAAAACGGGTGGCAATTCAAAGTCATTGCTGCTTGGCGGGACGAATCCCTCGCCTTCTCCGCTAAGTCTAAATAGCGAGCGCACGCACACCCCTTTTTAATCCGTATACCAACTAAGACGGGGCAACCTTATGGGTTCAGGGGCACCTGTGTGAAATCCAATCGCTGTGGATTGGGTTACTGGCGGCTGAGACTTTTCAACGAAGACAGGGGTGCTTAGTCGCGGCCGAATCGGAGCCAAACTAGGTAAATCGCAGCGCCAATTCCGAGCAAAAGGCCAATTAAAAGGAAGTAGCCCTGGTTGAGCCACTTATCGAGCCCATATCCAACGCCACCCCAAAAGAGCATGCCGGAAAGGAGATAGCCAAAGATCGACCAGAGGGCGTTGCCTTCATCTTTCATTGCCATTTCTAGCTCCTTACCTATTTATTGCCCGCTTTAGGGGGCAGGGGTAAATGCAACCGCAATTTCAGGTAACTAGCAATTTCCCCGCCTAGCCAAGCAAAAGTCAGCGCAATTGCCGTTATTCCAAAACTGGCTCGATCGATCGTATCTCGCGAAGTTAGCCGAGTTAAGGCAATCAGGAATCCAGTTAGCAAAAGAAGTTTGGCAAAGTAAGAAAAAAGTGCAAGCGCGAAAGTACTTAAGGGGTCTAGTTTGCTCGAAAGCCGAGAAACAAAAAGATGGACGGCAAAGAAAATTACAACGATGAACTGAGCAAGCAGTGCGCCAAATAGACCAGCTTTGCCTTGCACGAAAGTAGCAATTGCAATTGCAACCAGACCCACTGCAAATGATGGAATTAGAGCTCCACGCAGTAACTGACTCTCTGGATCATTTTTAGCCATTAAAGATTGCCACTTTCTCAAATTTGAATCGATACACCGAAATTGTAATTGCTAATAAAACTACTGCAGATAAGGCTGCTACCCAAATTGGTTCGAATGCTGCGATTGTTACTGGAAATGCAATCGTTGCGGTTGCTAAATACATAATTACTGCGGTGCGCTGTTGCGTTTTACCAGCACTCATCAAACGGTGATGCAAGTGTTCTTTATCGGGCGAGAAAGGGGATTTGCCTTTTGCGATTCGTCTAAAAACTGCGAGCACTAAATCTAAAAGTGGAATTGCTAGAACTGCAAACGGTAGGAATAGTGGCAACAAAGTTGGCCCAAGTTTTGCCTCCGAAATTGCATTCGGATCAATTTGGCCAGTTAACGTTATTGCCGCCGCTGCTAAAACTAAACCGAGCAACATCGAACCAGAATCACCCATGAAGATGCGAGCAGGGTGCCAGTTGTGAGGCAAGAAACCGATACAGATTCCGATGATCACGGCTGTCATAAGCGAAGGAGCACCAGCGCGCGAAAAGCCATAAACCACAGCCAGTAGATAAGAGAAAGCGAAGAATGCAGCTGCAGATACCGCAACAATTCCGGCAGCCAGCCCATCAAGCCCATCTATAAAATTCACGGCATTTATCGTTACCAGCACAATTAGAACAGTTAAGAATTGACCAATACTGGCGGGCAAAGTAATTACTTCACGAGCTGGAATCCAAAGAACTTGAACTCCGTAGAGCAACAAAATTCCGGCAGCGAGCGCCTGGCCCGCCAATTTGGTTAGCGAATCAAGTTCAAATCGATCATCTGCCATGCCAAGTAAAACGATGAATGTGGCAGCTAAAAAAATTCCTTGAGCTTCGCGACCAAATGATTTTCCAACTAGCGAGAAGTGATTGACGATTAAGAAAGTAAATGTCATAGCTAGCCACATTGCTACCCCACCCCAACGAGCTGTTGGAGTGGTGTGTGCATCGCGTGATCTAACTTGGGCAACCGCGCCGAATTTAAGTGCGTACTTTCGAACTAGCGGCGTAATTAAATAGCAGAGCGCTGCTGCAATCAGCAGGGTTACTAGATATTCACGCATTTAGAATCGAGCTGCTTACGCTTCGTAGATTGGAAATTGCGCAGTCAAAGCATGAACTTCAGCCTTGATGCCGGCAAATTTACTTTCGTCTTCATTCTTTACTGCGCGAGCAATTAAGTTAGCAATAGTTTTCATCTCGTTAACGCCCATGCCTTGGGTGGTTGTTGCTGGCGAACCAACACGAATACCACTTGTTACAGATGGCGCTTCTGGGTCATACGGAATTGAATTCTTATTCAAGCTAATACCTGCAAGTCCGCAACGTTCATCAGCAACTTTGCCATTAACGCCGGTGCTGCGAATATCAATTAGCGCTAAGTGAGTTTGGGTGCCGCCCGAAACTGCGCGCATACCTGCGGCTTCTAGCTCAGCCGCAAGGGCCTTAGCGTTAGTAATAACATCCTTGGCATACTTTTGGTAAGCCGGCTGAGCACATTCCTTTAGGGCTACCGCTTTGCCAGCAACTGCCGACATGATTGGGCCACCTTGCATACCTGGGAAAACTGCCTTATCGAT
>RFRA01000040.1 GCA_009924725.1 Actinomycetota bacterium | reverse complement strand
AACCTTCGAACCTGCCTGAGCTAATTTCTAAAGCTCGCACCGAGGGTGGTTTTGTGTGGCTAGGTTTAGCTGAACCCACTCAAATGGAGTTCGACAAAATCGTGGGTGATTTTAGGTTTCATCCGCTTGCTATCGAAGATGCGGTCAATGCAAAACAGCGTCCAAAGTTTGAAGAGTACCCCGGTGTTCAGTTCTTTGTGATCAAAACAGTTTTTTATGATGAAGCAAAGAGTTTGGTTTCAACCGGTGAAATTTTTTGTTTTATTGGTGAATATTTTATTGTGGTCGTTCGACACGGCGATGGTGCACCTCTTCAAAATACCAGACATACCCTTGAATCAAATCCAGAACATTTGGCAAAAGGACCATATGCCGTACTGCATGCAGTCATCGATCATGTAATTGATTGTTATATAGATATAGCCGTTGAACTCGAGATAGATGTTGTACAGGTTGAAAATAAAGTTTTCAGTGGAAAACGGCAGACTCAGTCGCAAGAGATTTATTTCCTAAAGCGCGAGATCATTGAATTTAGACATGCCATCGATCCATTGCTTTCGCCGCTTCAGAAATTAGCCAGTGAAGGCGCAGCACATGTGCCGAATAATTTAACGCCGTTTTTCCGCGATACGCTCGATCACTTATCACGAGCATCTGATGCGGCAGCTGGCTTAGATTCGTTGCTGGTTGCGGCCTTACAGGCTGATTTAGCTCATGTTCAAGTTCAGCAAAATGCCGATATGCGCAAGATAACTTCGTATGTTGCGCTGGCTTCAGTGCCAACAATGGTGGCCGGTATTTATGGAATGAATTTCGATTTTATGCCGGAATTACGCTGGAAATTCGGCTATCCGATTGTTGTTGGATCTTTAGTAGTTCTAACCGCAATTCTTTATCGGAAATTCAAAAAATCTGGTTGGTTGTAGAAAATAAAACGGGCCCGACGCAATTAGCGCCGAGCCCGTTCTAATTTTATTTATTTATTCAGCTACAACTGTCAAAGTAATTGTGGCAGTTACATGGTGCTCTAGTGAGACCTTTGCTGAATGAGTACCAATCTTCTTGATGTGGCCAGCCATCTTGATGCTGTGACGATCAATATCGATCGCAACTGCGCTTTTGATTACTGCTGCTACATCTTTATCAGTTACAGAACCGAAGAGACGATTTCCGGTACCAACTTTTACCTTGATAGTAAGAGTTGCTGCTTCAAGTGTTGCCTTGATTGAGTTAGCGTGATCGATATCGCGGATCTCGCGTGCTGCACGAGCACGACGGATTCCTTCGATCTGCTTCTCTCCGCCTTGGCTCCAGGTAATCGCGTTTCCGCGTGGAAGCAAGTAGTTGCGGCCAAAGCCATCTTTAACAGTTACCACATCGCCAGCTTGACCAAGCCCAGCAACTTCGCGAGTAAGGATGAGTTTCATATGTTCATCGCTCCTTATCGCGCTGTAGATGTGTAAGGCAGTAGCGCTACTTCGCGGCTGTTCTTAACCGCTGTTGCTACTGAACGTTGATGTTGTGTGCATGCACCAGTTATGCGACGGGCGCGAATCTTGCCGCGATCAGAGATGTACTTACGCAAGGTGTTGATGTCCTTGTAATCAATGTAAGTAACTTTGTTCTGGCAGAAGCTGCATGGCTTCTTCTTAAACTTCTTATTAAGGGCCGCAGCTTTCGCGCCCTTATTCTTAGGCTCTTTTAAAGCCCGGTTATTTCTTGCTCCCATTGTGGTGCTCCTTTTCGAGGGCCCTAGTCCTTTTAAAAGCCGCTACTTTTTAAAGTATTTGCCCTTAATTTCGAACTAGGAATGGATGGATAGGTTGGTTTAAAACGGAGGTTCATCGCTAGTGGTGGTTGCCCAGCCGCCAGCAGATGGTGTTGAGGTAGATGCAGCCCAAGGATCATCATTAAAGCTTTCAGCTGCTGGAGCAGAGAATCCACCGTTGCCACCGGCTGCACGTTGTGCGCGGGTAACTTTCGCAGTTGCACTGCGAAGTGATGGACCTACTTCATCAACTTCAACTTCAAAGACGGTGCGCTTTTCGCCCTCTTTTGTTTCATATGAACGTTGCTTTAGGCGACCCGAAAGAATGACTCGCATACCTTTTGTCAGTGACTCGGCAACATTTTCTGCTGCTTGACGCCAGATCTGACATTGAAGGAAAAGGCTCTCGCCATCTTTCCATTCATTAGTTGCTTTATCTAAATAACGAGGAGTTGAAGCAACACGAAACTTTGCTACCGCCGCACCTGATGGTGTGAAACGTAGCTCTGGATCGTCTACTAAGTTGCCGATCATTGTGATTGTTGTATCTCCTGCTGCCATTTTTTCCTTCTCTCGTATCTACTCGTGGGTGCCGTGCTTTTTATTCTGGACGAATTAACTTCGTACGAAGTACTGATTCGTTTAGATTTAGCTGACGATCAAGTTCTTTAATCGCTGCTGGTTCGCAGTGCATATCTACAACTGCGTAAATTCCTTCAGACTTCTTAAGGATTTCGAATGACATACGGCGCTTGCCCCAAACATCGAGCTTGTCGACTGTGCCGCCGCTGTCTTTGATGATCTTGAGATATGTCTCAAGTGATGGTGTAACTGTTCTTTCTTCTAACTCTGGATCAAGAATGACCATTAGTTCGTAGTGACGCATGCGTTAACCCGACCTCCTCTGGACTAAGACGGCCACGGCATTTCCGTGACAGGAGGGTTAGTGCTCTCATTTCCCCAAATATATTTCAGTGGACTGACATATATAAAGAGGTGAAACAAGAGGCTAAGGGTAACTCTTGCCTGCCTCAAAGAGAAAATCGGCCAATTTGCCCTGTGAATCAGGCTTGTTTGGGGACCTCATGAGCAGGGCGCGGCGGACCAAAACCGCCACCAACGCAACTGTGGCGACAATACGCAGCAAGCTAATCAGCGCATAGCCAGTAACCGGCAAACCAAACCTGGCACCTGTCACGGTCGCCAGATGTTGCCAAATTGCAACGTGATAAATGACTTCACTAACTTGCCAGACCCAGAATGCCGGTAAGTCACGTTTGTCGATCAGGGCGATTAGTGCCAGTGGCGCTAACCATAAAACATATTGCGGTGAATACACCTTGCTAACGCAAGTGACGGCTGCGATAACAATGAAAGCTAATTGGGCGAGGGACGGAATGTAATCAAGTGAGAATAAGAAAATTCCTAAAGCTGCAACACAAGCAAGTAATAACAGAATTGAAAGATAATTCAAATTAGTTAGCCCAATGCCCAAAGCAGAGAGCGCATACCAAAGTGAACCCCAATCAGCTACACGCTCAATGTTTAACTTGTAGAAATACCACCAACCATCAAAGGTTGTTAGCGCTACCGGCAAATTGATAACTAGCCACGTCGCCAATGCAATACCTAAATATCGAATGGTTCCCTTTAGATTGTGGTTGCGGTAGAAAATGTAAATTGCTACCGGGATTAAGAAAACTGGAATAAATTTAGTTGCGATCGAGATTCCAATTGCTAAAGCACTTAAATCATATTGTTTGCGGTCAAACCAATAAATCGAAATCATCATTGTTGCAATTGCCCAAAGATCCCAATTGATATAAAGCGCTGCAATAACTGCGGGTGTGAATGAGAGTAGGTAACCAAACTGTGGGCGAATTCGAGCTGTAATCAATGCGACCCCAATAAACAAAAGAGCAAGGAGTGCGGCATTTAATATGTAATAAGTTGTGGTGACTTGCGCAATTTGCGCAGTTAAATACATAACTAAACCAGTAATGACTGGATACTCAACTGGTTGTTCACCGCTAAATGCCCAAGCACCGCTGCCAATTGAACGATTACCTAAAAGGCTCGGTAAGTCAGAGTAACAAGCGTGAATATATTGGCCTGGTGTAGCCCAATTAAAGCCAATACAAGGCGAGAATTTGGCATATGAAATAGCACTAGCAAGAAACGCGAATAAAACTATTGCGCGCGTTTTCAATTTAGAATCGTTTACTTCTTCTTTTGAACCTGAACGCCACCAGAAGTAAATACCACTGGATCTAGTCCGCCAATATTTGTTGGTGCCGGGAAATCCAAAACGGGTTCGCCCTTAAGTGCACCTTTCATAAATGATGTCCAGATTCGGGCCGGGAAACTTCCGCCAGTAACTGAGGTTAGTCCACCAATTCCTTTGAGGGATTGAGTTGCATCGTCACGAAATAGTGCAACGGATGCCGCAAGTTGTGGTGTGTAAGCGCTAAACCAAGCCGATGCGTTCGACTGGCTGGTACCAGTCTTGCCTGCAGCTGGTCTACCTAGTTTTAGCGCGGCAAAACCGGACCCACTAGTAACAACATTTTTTAAAGCATAAGTTAAATCTGCCATTACATCGGCTGCAAAAACTTCTTGAGTTTGTGATTTACCCTCGTAAAGCACGCCTTTATTTGAACCTAGGACTTGGCTAATTAAATATGGTTTAGCGTAAATTCCATTAGCCGCAAAAGTCGCGTAAGCACTTGCTACATCTAGTACATGTGGGCTAGCTACGCCAAGTACAACCGATGGGGTAGGCATCATTGCAATATTTTCTGGAATACCTGCACGTCTTGCGGCATCTACTACATTTTCTGGACCGACTTTTATTCCAAGAGGCACAAACACGGTATTGACAGAATGTGCAGTCGCACTAAGAAGCGATATTTGCCCCCAGCCCTCAAATCCATAATTAGCAACTTCATATGGCTTGCCCGCATCGTCAAAAGTTTGTGGGCTATCACCGTTCCACATTGACGTTAATGGAATTCCTTGCTCGAGACCGGCAATAAGTGCGAATGGCTTAAAAGTTGATCCAGCTTGTGCAATCGCTTGCGTTGCATCGTTTAGTTGACGCGCTAAATAGTCTTTTCCGCCATACATCGCAATGATCTCACCGGTTCCAGGGCGAATCGCGACTAAACCAATATGCAAGTTATCTGGAGCTTTGGTAGGTGCTTGTTTATTAACCGCATCAACGGCTGACTGTTGTGCCTGTTGAGATAGCGTTGTTTTTACAACCAAGCCACCAACCATAATTTGATCTTCGGTAAAGCCAAATTTAATTAACTCTTTACGTACCGCTTCAATTATGTGTCCTTTGGGACCACTGAGTGATCCGGAAGTTGCTCGAGGTGCAATATAAGGAACCTTTAAACTGCCGGCTTTTTTCTCGGTTAACCAACCTTTTTCGACCATTCCTTTTACAACATAGGAAAACCGATTTTTCAGACGTGGACCGTTATCTTTATTAAAAGCTGGGTCATACAAACCAGGCGAACGCAGTATCGAGGCTAGCACTACCGCTTGTGAAACTGTAAGTTGATCTACAGTGCGATTAAAATATTGTTGCGCAGCCGTTTGCACGCCATAAGAGCCGCGGCCGAAATAAATAGTATTTAAATAATTTTCTAAAATTTGATCTTTAGATAGTTGGTTTTCTAACTTAATCGCAATCACTAACTCTTTGATTTTGCGCTGAATGGTGCGCTCTGAAGTTAAGAATGCAGTTTTTGAATACTGCTGTGTGATAGTTGAGCCACCCTGTAGTGATCCACCCAGCAAATTATTTTTTAGAGCGCGCAAAATTCCAATTGGGCTAAAAGCTCTATTGGTGTAGTAATCACGGTCTTCGGCAGCCATTACTGCCTCGCGCAGATGTAGCGGAATTTTGGTCAGCGAAACAATGGTTCGGTTTTGAGCACCTATGCGGCCAATCTCTTGACCGTTGGAATATTGAATGATGGTGGCTTGACTATTTACATATGCATTTGGATCTGGAATTGAAACCGTGAAGTAAGCAATTGCAAATAAGGTCGAACCTGCGACAAACCCAAAGCCGCCTAGGAAGATGGCAGCCCTGATAAACAATCGCTTCGAGAGCTTAAATGACATGGTTTAAGGCTACCCGCTAAGCCCAGTCGCTATCTTCAAGCGTTCGGGTATAACGGGGTGGTTTGCGTTCAACACCATCACCCAGGACAAATGAGACGCAGAGATGGTTCCAAGAACAATCGCGGCAAACTTCAACGATGTAAACTCGAAACTCACCATATTCTTTTTCCATTTGCCGCAGTTCATCGGCATTTTTAATACGACCTGAGTATTGGCCGAGTTGATCGCCAAAGGTGTACATAAGCTCAACCATTGAAACATGTTTACAAACCGGGCAGGGGCGAGTGGTTTTTACACCATGGAATTTAGCGGCACGCAGCAAATACGGATCAGCATCGCAAGCATTTACCGTGCCACGAAAGAGCGCTGCCAGGGTGGCACGCTTATCGAGTGAATAGTCGATGAACGAGCGTTGCGATTTCATTAAAGGTAAGAATAAAGGGTCTTAAGTAACTACGCTTGCCAACATGAACTTCTGGCAGTTGCTACGACATCCGCGGTTATCGCGACTGTTGTTGGTGCGCTGGATTGGCCAAGCAACCGATGGCATCTTCCAAGGGGCGCTCGCAACTTTTGTACTCTTTTCGCCTGAGCGCCAAGCCAGTGCGCTAAATGCCGCGTTAGCTTTTGCAGTTGTCTTACTTCCTTATTCGATAATTGGGCCTTTTGTCGGAACTGTGCTTGATCGGGTTTCTAGGCAGCGAGCTCTTTTAATTTCTAACTTTTCACGTGCTTTAGATCTTCTATTGATTGCACTCTTAGTTTTCACTGGACGAACTGGGTTAGAACTTACCGTTTTAGTGCTGATTGCATTTGGACTCAACCGTTTGATTTTGGCGGCTACATCTGCCGGCTTACCTTTATTGGTTGATCAACCTAATTTAATTTCAGCCAATGCTATGGCGGTCACCGGTGGCTCGGTTTTCTTGGTTTTAGGTGGCGGTCTGGGGCTCGGACTTCGCAAAATACTTGATTCGGTAGCAACTGCCGATCATGTCGATGCCTATTTAATTATCGCCGCAAGTTGTGGTTACGCGTTAGCCTCAACACTGGCGCTTCGTTTGCGCAAGTCGGAGATTGGCCCGCTAGAGCATGAACGTAAACCCGCTTCGCTTGCTCAAGGTTTTGTCGAATTGCGCGAAGGTTGGAAATTTCTTGGCGTTCATGTTGATGCAATGCGTGGAATTCTCGCTAATGGTCTTCAGCGAGGTGGTTTAACCGCCCTTACCTTGGTTGGTTTGATGTTGGAGCGCAATACTTTCAATGACCCTAATCAACCAGAGGCAGGTTTATCAGGATTAGCTCTAGCATTTTCGATCGCAGGCATCGGAATTGTTTTAGGCGCACTTATCGCACCATTTGGCGTTAGGAGATATGGCCGTCACAAGTGGATGCGAACCATGATGTTCTTGAGTGTTGTGGGCCCGCTACCTCTAGCTATTTGGGGAAACGAATCAACTTTATTTCTCGCCGCATTCTTGACCAGTTTGTTTGGACAAAGTTTCAAAGTAACCAACGACGCACTCGTTCAATCCAAAATTAACGACTATTACCGTGGTCGCGTTTTTGCCGTTTACGATGTTTTAGTTAATGCAGCGATTGTTAGTGGTGGTGTTATCGCCGCACTCTTGTTATCTGACTCCGGCCAAGGTTGGCAGGTGCCGACTTTGGTGTCAGTGGTTTATTTAATTACAGCTTTAAGGCTATTGCGACGCGGAAAATTTCTCCCACCAAGCAAGTAATTCTTCGGTTGCCGCTTCTTCACCTAATGGTCCACGCTCTAGTCGTAATTCAAGTAAGAAGTCGAGTGCTTTCCCAACTGTTGCTGAAGGTTTTAAATTAAGTAGCTGCATAACTGCGGCACCATCTAAATCAGGGCGTATTTTATTTAGCTCTTCAGCTTCCATTAGTCGTGCGATGCGGGCTTCTAGTGATTCATAAGCGCTAGCAAGCCGTTCG
>RFRA01000039.1 GCA_009924725.1 Actinomycetota bacterium | reverse complement strand
ATGCCAGGTTCAATACTTTTAAAGTGAGAGCCGTAATACCGCACACCATCATCACCAACCAAAGTGACTGATAAACCGCCGCGAGTATCGCCTAAATTCTTTTTTGAATTCCAAATATCTTTAGTAGCAACTTCGGTAATGGTTCCGCCAATTGGTGCAACATACTTACAGCCCGCTTTTGCCTGAATATCAGTGGCTTGATAATCATGGTGCGTCTTTGCATAAGTTGCCGTACAACCAACTACGGGGAATACATAAAAAGGGGCCGCATTTGCCGCTGTAGTTCCGCTGGGGAAACTTGCTGCCAAAAAGGCAAGGGCTATAAATAGTGGAGATTTGCTGCGCATATCTGGAATTCTAGGTGCGACAAGGTAAGAAGTTTGGGAGATCATTCCCTCGCCCACTATTCTTTACATCTCTAATGATCTAAAACCGAGAGGTTTGTGATTACTGGGGGCGGTAGCTCAGTTGGTTAGAGCCCAGAACTCATAATTCTGTCGTCGTCGGTTCGAGCCCGACCCGCCCCACTTCTTTCATTGAATACTTAGCCTAACCAAAGGATGATTAATAAATGACTTTGGCAAATAATCCAATCCTGCCTGGCTTCTACCCAGATCCTTCAATTATTCGAGTTGAAGATGATTTCTATATTGTTAATTCAAGCTTTGAATACTTTCCAGCGATTCCGATTTGGCACTCAAAAGATCTAGTTAATTGGCGACAGATCGGAAATGCCATTGATCGTGCTGATCAAGGCCTTGATTTATCTGATGTTGCGCCCTCTGGCGGTGTGCAGGCGGCAACGATTCGTCATCACAATGGTGTTTTCTATATAACTTCTACTCGCGTTAAGCGGCAATGGCCAGGATCTGATTATCACTTTGTTCTAACTTCCACAGATATCAATGGGCCATGGAGTGAATGCCACTTTGTTGAAGACGCGTATGGAATTGATAGTTCTCTATTTTTTGATGTAGATAAAGCATATTTCTTAGCTAATCGCTTAAAGGATCAACCAAAGAATGAAACCGATACCGAAATTTGGATGAGTGAAATTGATTTATCCACTTTTAAGTTAATTGGCGAGAAACATATTTTGTGGGATGGAACTGGGGGAATTTTCCCAGAAGGCCCACGCATGTATAAGCGGAATGGGTGGTATTACTTACTAATCGCTGAAGGTGGAACTCTGCATTTCCACACCACAACAATTGCCCGCAGTCAGAGCGTGACTGGGCCATTTGTTTCTAGCCAACGTAACCCAATACTTACTCATAAACATTTAGCACGCGAATACCCGGTTCATAATGTCGGTCATGCTGATATGGTCGAACTAAAAGATGGCAGCTGGTGGGGTGTTGCACTCGCTTCACGCCCTCGTGGTGGTTTCTACGATGGCGGAAATGTTAAGTGGTCTTTTGGTGGCTACTACCGAAACTTAGGTCGTGAGACATTTATCTTCCCGGTTACCTGGCCGGCTGATGATCAGAGCCCTCTCTTTGCTCCAGATACTGGCCGAGTTGAAGATAGTTATGAAGTAACGGGTTTGTCCGCGTTTAACCAAACCGATATCCCAGTTAACTTCACTGCCGAATCCCTAGCGATTAAGTGGGTAACCATTGGCAATGAAAAGCGAGATCACTTCAGAATATCTGGAGAAAATTCGGTAGAAGTTGAGCTGCAAAACTCGATTGAAAGTACTTTTCTCGGCGTTCGCCAAACTGCTTGGAATTTCAATTGCTCTGTGACCATTGATTTAGCAGAGTTGAAGCTCGGCGATGTAGTTGGGTTAGCTGCCTATATTAAAGAAGGTGCCTACCTGTCGCTCGAGATTAAGCGAACTGAGAACTTTGAAGTAAGCGTGCAAGCCGCATCAGGCAAACAACCAACTGCTGCAATATCTACTGAAATCTCAAGACTGAGCATTGAGTTAAGTGGAGATGACCAGGATTACACCCTAGGCATTCCTGAATTAGGTTTTTCACATACCCTCGATGGCCGCGAAATCTCCTGCGATATGACAGATTCTCACACCGGTGTAATGATTGCTTTAATCGGTAAGAGTGATTGCAAATCTATTGTGCAATTCGAGAACTTCCAGATTTCTTAGGCGCTCTTTAAAAACTTTTCCAGGGCTTCGCGACAGTTCTTGATTGTTAGATCTTGGCTAAATGTCAGACCATGCCAGCTATCCGAGCCAGCACTCAATTCTCCACACGTTGGAAGCCATTAGGCAATTAATCTAAAATATTGAATTCGCCACAATTATTTCTAGGGCTACCCCTAACCATTTGGGTAGCCCCAGATAGGTTAGTCAGTTACTTTTAAGTATGACTTTCCGAGTGCTCGTAATAAATGGTGACGCATTCGAACTCGCGACTTTAAGCGCAGCTCTTCGCTTACACACAATAAATGTAGTTGGAGAAGCCAATAATTTAGCTGTAGCGGAAAACCTTTTTCGATCACTTCAGCCAGAAGTACTTGTTATTGATATTCAATCCGATGGTCAAGAAGCAATCACGCTAGTAAAAAAATTGCGAAAATTACAGCCAGCACTTGGAATTGTAATTACTACAGCTTGTCCCGATTTACGTTTGCTCGGTATTGCAGCCAAAGATGTTCCAGTTGGCACTCAACTAATTTTAAAGAAATCAATAAGTAATCTAGAAGTAATCACAGACTCCATTCGAGATTCAATTAAGATTGCTGAAAGCAAAAATCCAGTTGTATGGGTAGATAGTCATGGTTCCCCTCATGAAAATCCTTTTGCCTCTGTTTTAGCTGCTATGACAGATACCCAAATTGAAACGCTGCGTCTGGTTGCCACTGGCTTAAGTAATGCTGAGATTGGCCGAGTTCGATTTGTTAGCGAGAAATCAGTGGAACAAATCGTTGCACGAATCGCTGGACACTTCGCAATTGCACCAGATCGCAGTCGAAACCTGAGAGTTTTAATAGCTGGTCACTACTACAAGTGGATCGGTGCACCTAGACACTAGAATCTCGGGCATGGATCTAGCCCAGTTACGCCAACAATGGAACTCGGTTCTAGATCAGCTCGAAAGAATTGATCGTATTGCCTGGATCTCGTTCTTTGATGCCCGGTTAGCTGAATTCGATGGCCAAACACTGCATTTAGATTTCTCTGACAGCCGCAAATTCGGCTCAGCCCATGAGTACTCGGAAATTCGCGACCGTCAGATCACAACCCTAAAAACTGTAATTAAAGAGGTCCTTGGCATCGAAGTCGAGATTAGTCTCGTATGAAAAATAAGTTGATCGCCATCTCGGTTGGTATTGCAACAGTTGCGCTCTCAATTTCACTACCAACTGCAAATGCTGTGGCTTCAAAGCTCACATTGACCGTAAAACAAACGCCTAATTTGATTGAGCCATTGCTAACTTTCTATGGCGCTTTAACTCCCAAAAAATCTGGGCTAGTGATAAAGATACAGAGCGAGATAGATGGCAAATGGTCAGATACTAGATTTAGTACTAAAACTACCAAGCTAGGAACTTGGAAACTTGAAACGGTAGTAACTGCGCAAGATTCTGTCATCAACTACCGAGCCAAGACTACGGTCGGAACTAAAGCGATTTATTCCACAATCAAAAAGATCACCATAAAGCCCCCAACTCAAATCTCGGTTACAGATCCAGTCATAGCTGTTGAAGCAGTTGGTCCAGGAGGTCGAATACATGGTGTCGATATTTCAAGATGGCAACATCCATATGGAAAGTTAATTGATTTCAGCAAAATGTATTCGGCTGGTATTCGCTTCGCTATGATTAAAGCATCTGATACTCGTGATGATGCTGATGCTCTCTCGCTTAAATACTTGCTGATTGATCGTCCTGCTGCTCAAGCTGCTGGCATCTACACAGGTTTTTATCATTATGCGATCTTGCCAAACACAAGTGACCCAGACGCAGTTATCCGAGATGCAACTGCTCAAGCTCAAAAAGTTATTTGGCGAATTTCAGCAATAGGTGGGTTAACTCCCCGAGATTTGCCTTACGCACTCGATCTGGAAAACAACTGTGTAAAAGTAAATAGTGATCGTAGTTGCGCTAAATATGCAACGAAGAGTTCAGTTACGTTGTGGGCCGAGACATTCCTCGAAATTCTAACTGAAAAACTCGGCCGTAAACCTATTTTGTATTCATACCCGAGCTTTCTTGAAGGTGCCATGAATAAGAGTGCAACCCTTAGTAAATACCCGCTTTGGCTAGCACAATACGCAATAAATCCATTTGACCCGATTAATCAACCTGGACTAAAGCCCGGTGGTTGTTTCGTGCATTCCTGGACTTCAAGTGCATGCCAATCACAATGGCTGATTTGGCAATACTCCTCTTGTGGAATCGGGGTTAGGTACGGAGTTCCTAGTTCTCGCGTTGATTTAAATATTTTCCGTGGCACCGCACAGAATTTTATTGATCTAACGGCCGGAACTTGGGTGCCTGATCCGATTGACTTAATGCCAATCAATGAAGAAACTACGATGTTAATTTCTAAACAGAGAGCGACTGACACGAGCAAAGCAGTCACATTTGATGTCGGAGTAAATCGCCCTGATGGCTCACCAGTTGTTACAGGTACCGTGCAATTTGTTTTTGATCCGCTTTCAATTGATAAACCAAAACTAACTCAAACTGCCACCCGAGCAGCAAGTGGCCTCTGGACTCTGTCAATTACAGGCTTTACCGCCGGAGATTGGACTGGCTCAATTCAGTTTACTGATCAAACTAAAACTCATGCTACGACTAAGTTGCCAGTTACTTTTAACGTAGTACAGGGCATCGCCCCTACGCCAAAGCCAACTATTAGCGCTACGCCTAAACCCGCAATTGATGGTTGTAAGAATCAGATAAGGAATTAAGGTAGCTATATGAGCGAGAGATTCATTGGCAGCCTAGATCAAGGAACCAGCAGTACTCGCTTTATGATTTTTGATCACGCTGGAAAAATTGTCGGGCAACACCAATTAGAACACCGCCAGATCATGCTGCAAGCAGGTTGGGTCGAACACGATGCGGCTGAAATTTGGGCTCGCACACAAGAAGTGATTACTGGCGCGCTTAAGCAAGCCGGAATCATTGGCTCACAACTAGCTGCCATCGGAATTACTAATCAGCGCGAGACTACGGTGGCTTGGGATAGTAAGACTGGTAAGCCACTTGCTAACGCAATCGTTTGGCAAGACACTCGTACTTCTGATTATCTAGCGGCTTTTAGCGCTGCGGTTAAGGATGAAATAGTCCATAAAACTGGCTTAGCAATTGCCCCTTATTTCTCAGCTAGCAAAATTAATTGGCTAATCAATAATGTACCTTCCGTCCAGCAAGCTGTAGCTGCGCAAACTGCCAGGTTTGGAACTATTGATTCTTGGCTACTTTGGAATTTATCTGGTGGCGCCCATGGCGGCGTGCATCTAACCGATGTCACAAATGCCAGCCGCACTATGGTGATGAACCTAGAGACGCTCGACTGGGATCAGTCGCTACTAACTCAATTTAATATTCCGCTATCCACGCTTCCGCAAATCAAATCATCTGGCGAAATTTATGCAACAACAGATCCGAATGGTCCATTTGGCACTGCAGTGCCGATTGCCGGAATTCTGGGTGATCAGCAAGCTGCCATGGTTGGCCAACTTTGTTTCGCTCGTGGCGATTCTAAAACTACTTACGGCACCGGAAATTTTGCGTTATTAAATACTGGCGATGAAATTGTTAGATCTAAAAATGGTCTGCTAACTACAGTCTGTTTTAAATTCGGTGCTGAACCAGTTCAATACGCGCTTGAAGGTTCAGTTGCAGTTACCGGCTCAGCAATTCAATGGTTACGCGACCAACTAGGAATAATTTCTAGTGCAGGTGAAATTGAAAACTTAGCTGCCTCGGTGCCAGATACAGACGGGGTTTATTTTGTGCCGGCATTTTCTGGCTTGTTTGCGCCATATTGGCGCAGTGATGCACGTGGCGTGATTGTTGGCCTAACTCGCGCAGCTACCAAGGCGCATTTAGCAAGAGCTGCCCTCGAAGCTATCTGTTATCAAACTCGCGAAATTATGGATGCCATGTCAGCCGAAAGAGTTTCATCGTTGGCATCCAACATCTACGCCAGCAGTACGCGAAAAAGGCTTTGCTAACTGGCGCAAGGCGATCGAGCGAACTCTGAATTGGGCACAGTAGACTTCATTTCATTATGAGCGTTGCCAAGTTGCCAGCCGATATCACGCGTACAGATCGCCAAATGGCCGATGGCCGCACGATTCGTTACTACGACACCCAAGGGCAAAGTCGCGATGCGCAAGATCAACGCCCCGCTGAAGCGCAACCACAAATTGGTGAACTTCGTTATGACGCACTTGTTGGTGAATGGGTTGCTGTTGCTTCCCATCGACAGAACCGCATTTTTTTACCACCAAAAGAACTTTGTCCTCTCTGCCCAACGTCTGAAAACCCAGGAGAGCTGTTAACCGAGATTCCAGAGGCTGATTTTGAAGTCGTTGTTTTCGATAACCGCGGCCCATCTTTTCGCCCACCAGTTGGGGATTTTGAATTGCCCGAAGCGGTAAGTACCCAAACCGCTGAAGGTCAGACAGCTGGTAAGTGTGAAGTTATTTGTTTTGCGGCAGATCATGGAAAGTCATTAAAGGATTTAGCGCCATCGCAAGTTCGGGTAATTCTGGAAGCTTGGAAAGATCGAGTTCGCGAGCTCTCACAAGCAAGTTATATTGCCCATATCGCCCCCTTTGAAAATCGTGGCGAAGAGGTTGGCGTAACGCTGTCTCACCCACATGGACAGATTTACTCATACCCCTTCTTGCCGCCACGAGTTGAGAAAATGTTGGCAGCAGCGCAAGAACATAAAGCTCGCACGGGGCGAGTATTACTAGATGATGTTGTAGCTCGTGAAATTAAAGATGGCGATCGCATAATTGCTCGTAATGAGCATTGGATTGCCTTTGTGCCATATGCAGCGCGATATCCATTTGAAATTCATGTAGCGCCACTTAAGCCAGTTGCCGACTTAGCTGAACTAGATGAAGCCGCATCAAACGCTTTCCCTGAAATTGCCCTTGAAGTATTAAATCGGCTCGATGGCGTCTTTGGTATTGAAATGGCATACATCGCCACTTGGCACCAAGCACCGGTTCGAGTTGGCCGAGATGTAATGCGTCTGCATTGGCAAATCACAAGCGTTCGTCGCCAACCAGGTAAATTAAAGTATTTAGCGGGTTCCGAATCTGCCATGGGTGCATTCATCATGGATCTAAAGCCAGAGCAATCAGCCACGCAATTGCGTGAAGTTAAACTTTAATTAACTGGCGTAACTGAAATTACTTCAACGCCGCCAATAGCGGTCAGCACTTCGATTAAATCACTTGGATCAGAGCCGGGAACAGCCACAGTGATGTCGTCATAGCCACGACCATCTTCAGATTTCATTACAACCAGGCCGCGAATATCGCCACCAGCAAAACCAATTGCCGATGCAACCGCACCTAATGAGCCGGGGCGATCTGGAAGAACGACCTGCAATCTGAATTGAGCCATGGCTAAACCTTATCGAAAAAGTATTTCGCAGGTGCTGACGCCATTAGTTTGAAGCTGCTTGACCCAGAGTTACTCTAAATGTCTTTAGACCGCCGTTATTAGGCAAATCTACAATAACCGTAATAGTGCTACCTGGCGCTGCAGCGCGAATACGTACGATTGCTGAAACGTTGTCGGTTATCTTGAAGCCTTCAATTGACTTGATTACCGAGCCCACTGGAATGCCAGCTTTTTCAGCCCCTTCACCAGCACTTAGTCGCAGAATTTTTGCGCCAATTCCGGTGTAAGCCGTATCAAAGAAAACGCCTAGAACAGGTCTGGTTGATTTGCCAGTTACAATAATTTCATCAATTACGCGCTTAGCTTCATTTATCGGAATAGAAAAACCTAAGCCGATTGAACCACTTGCAGTGCCAGATGAAAGAGTTGCAATCGCTGAATTAACACCAATCAACTTGCCGCTTGCATCTACTAGTGCGCCGCCAGAGTTACCTGGGTTGATCGCAGCATCGGTTTGGATTGCATTTACATATGATTCAAGACCAGTGCTTCCGGCAATAACGGGGCGATTAAGTGCTGAAA
>RFRA01000038.1 GCA_009924725.1 Actinomycetota bacterium | reverse complement strand
CGTCGCGAAGCTGCCGAAGCTTTTGCCGAAGCCGGCCGTGCGGATAAAGCGACTCTTGAAAAAGCTGAAGGCGAAGTTATTGCTAAATATTTGCCAGCTCAATTAACAGAGGCAGATATTGCAGCGATGATTGCTGAAGCAATTGCTGCAACTGGCGCTGCTGGCCCTGCCGATATGGGCAAAGTAATGGGCGCAATTAAAGGAAAGATTGCCGGCAAAGCCGATGGCAGTGTCGTTTCATCACTAGTGAAAGCAGCGTTAAACAAATGAGCGAATCAAAAAAGTTTGAATATGCAACAGTTCCACTTCTTTCACACGCAACTAAGCAGATTCTCGATACTTGGGGTTCTGATGGTTGGGAACTAGTGCAAGTTGTACCAGCGCCAGGAACTGGCGAACAATTAGTTGCTTACATGAAACGAGAGATCTAATGAATAAAGTAGATGTTCGCGCAAAGCTGGCTGAACTAGGCCTAGAACTACCAGTGGCTGCAAAGCCTGTAGCAGCTTATGTTCCAGCGATTCGCACTGGCAATATTGTTTTCACCGCAGGTCAATTACCGCTAGTTGATGGAAACATGGCGGGTACTGGCAAAGTTGATGGCGAAATCACACCAGAGCGTGCCAAGGAACTTGCCCAAATTTGCGCACTAAATTGTTTAGCTGCAGTTGAAACTGTTGCTGATGTAAATAAAATTTCTAAGATCGTTCGTGTAGTTGGTTATGTAAATGGCGTTCCTGGCTATATCAATGCACCAGTTGTTGTTAATGGCGCTAGCGAATTGTTCTTAGCA
The DNA here is from genome assembly GCA_009924725.1 of Actinomycetota bacterium. Classification (GTDB taxonomy): domain Bacteria; phylum Actinomycetota; class Actinomycetes; order Nanopelagicales; family Nanopelagicaceae; genus Planktophila. The sequence goes on along the minus strand of RFRA01000038.1, from coordinate 7,360 downwards.
ATCTGGGGCGATGGTGCAAAGCATGCACGTAGCGCAGTTGGTATTGCCGAATTGCCTTTGAACTCGCCAGTTGAAATCGAACTAACTGTCGAGATTACTGACTAATTACTTACCGCGTTTTCCTAAACGTTCTACGTCGGTAATTAATACAGCGCGACCATCAAGTCTTAACCAGCCGCGGCCAGCAAAATCGGCCAAAGCTTTGTTAACTGTTTCGCGTGAAGCACCAACTAATTGAGCTAACTCTTCTTGAGTTAGATCGTGGTGCACAAATAAACCTTCATCAGTCACTTTTCCGAAGCGATCACCTAGATCAATAAGTGCCTTAGCTACGCGACCTGGAACATCGGAGAAAACTAGATCGCCAACTGCTTCGTTGGTGCGACGCAAACGCTGTGACAAACGTGCAAGTAGTTGCAATGAAACTTCTGGGTTCTCTTTTAACCAAGGAATAACTTTGGCGTGGGACAAACTCAATAGTTTGGCATCGGTAACTGCTGTTGCAGTCGATGTGCGTGGGCCTGGATCAAAGAGGCTTAGCTCGCCGAACATTTCGCCAGGGCCAAGAATTGATAAAAGATTTTCGCGGCCATCGGTACTTGTAGTTCCGAGTTTTAATTTACCTTCAACAATTACATAAAGGTGATCGCCTGAATCGCCTTCGGCAAACAAAACATTGCCCTTAAGCACCTTTACTTGATCCATTGATGCGCGCAATGAAGCGGCAGCAGCATCGTCTAGGGCAGTAAAGAGTGGTGCTCTACGTACTACTTCTTCATCATGTGGCACAAGCGGTACTTTACTGGCATGAGTGCCGATAGCCAAAAGCGAGCAGATGCCCGCAAGATCTATCGGGTTTTAACCAAGACTTACCCGCACGTAACCTGCGAACTCGACTTCAAGAATCCATTGCAGCTGCTAATCGCCACAGTTCTCTCAGCGCAGTGCACCGATAAGCGTGTGAATGCCGTGACACCAACGTTATTTAAGAAATATAAGAATGTGAGTGCATTCGCTGGTGCGCGAGTAGAAGATATTGAGGATCTTATTTACACAACTGGTTTCTATCGCGCCAAAGCTCGCCACATCAAAGGGCTCGCAACCAAAATCGTTAAGCAATATGGCGGAGAAGTTCCGGCTGAACTTGAAAAATTAGTAACGCTGCCTGGCGTTGGTCGCAAGACTGCCAACGTTGTACTCGGCCACGCTTTTGATATTCCAGGAATCACGGTTGACACGCACTTTGGCCGCTTGTCGCGTAGATTTGAGTGGACCGATTCGCAAGATCCAGTCAAAGTCGAACACGAAGTCGGCGCTTTAATTGCACAGAAAGAATGGACCAACTTGTCACAGCGCATGATCTGGCACGGTCGCCGAATTTGTCATTCGCGCAAACCAGCTTGTGGCGCCTGCCCAATGGCCAAGATCTGTCCATCATTTGGTATCGGCGAAGTTGATCCAGATAAAGCACGTTTACTTTTAAAGACAGATACGGATTTTAGATGAAGAAAGTTCTAATTCTTTTACTCGCACTGTCTTTAACAGGTTGCTCCACCATTACTAAACAACTGGCGGCTAAAGGTGAAGTTATTGATTGCACTGAAATCAGTCGTGTGGCCGCAAAACCAGGCGACACATTGCTTAATTGTTTAACCGGTTCGCAAAAAATCTCGGTTGAATCATTACGCGGCCCGCTAATAGTTAATGTTTGGGGCTCTTGGTGTGGGCCATGTGCCGATGAAATCCCTGTATTTGTTGAGTTTAACCACCACTCAAATGGCAAAGTTAAATTGCTTGGAATTGCAGTTGAAGAAGCCAAACCACAAGATTCTAAAGACTTTATTATTGCCAACGGAATGACCTGGCCTAATCTTTTTGATGCTAAAGGCATAACACGTGGAACTTTTGGCATGGGTGTGCCCGTGACTTGGTTTATCGATAAGCAGGGTACTGTGGTTTACAAACATGTAGGTGTAGTTAATTCAACCGACGAACTAATTGATTTAACTGCTAAATACTTAAAAGTGAAGATTTAGTCAGAGCGATAGGTGGCCGTTTAATGTTTGTTGATATCGCAATAGCACTCTTGGCTCTTGGCGCAATCAAGCGCGGTTACAGCACCGGTTTTCTTGCCACTATTTTCCGCACTCTTGGTTACATCGTTGGTGGTGTTGCTGGTCTTTACTTCTCATTGCAATTAGTTGCATCATGGGATTCACTCCTAAAACAAATTGTCGCGGTCTTAGTTGCAATTTTCCTTGGTGCTCAGCTTGGCTTATTAGTATTCGGCAAATTCGCAAAGTTTTTCCACGCCCGCTTGCTCTGGAAACCACTAAAAGCGATTGATTCGTTAGCCGGTGTAGCACTCGAGCTGATTCGCATCGTAATAATTAGTTACTTGGTTCTAACCACACTGCTTTGGTCGCCCTGGAGCGCAGTTAAAGATCAAGTTAATGAGAGCCAGATTTACGCGCAACTAGATGAGCGTTTGCCAAGCGTTATTACCGACCTAAAAGATCGCGCAAGCGAACTTCTTAGATAAAGGGACAGATCTTCGCCCAAAATTTAGTTAAAATTTGGTTCTGAGTTCTATATAAGTTACTGAGCATAAATTATGATTTGTTGCATGAAAAAGCTTTCTATCGCAATCGTCTTTGTTCTAGCCGCCGGGTTATTTACTCCTTCTTTCGCGGCAGCGCCGAAACCTGGAACAACGTGCAAAACATTAAATGAGAAAATCACATCAAGTGGTCTGATTTATACTTGCATTAAGAGTGGCAGTAAGAAAGTTTGGTCTAAAGGAGTAAACGCTGTTGCTAAGCCAAGTTCAACTCCGTCGCCTGCAACAACTTTATCCACACAAGAGATTAATGATGTCGTAACACCTTATTTCGGTTCAATAATTTCAACTTCCGATGGATTTGTTGGCGTAGTCATAAACTATAGTCAAGATTATGTATGGGGAGTATCCTCGTCGGCGGGCTCTGTTGAATGGTTGCCAATCAGTGGAAGCACTAGACCATTTAGAGTTTTTGGATTACCTACTGGAACTAAAGCAACAGTCACAGTTTCGGCAGTTCGAGGCAATCAATCTAAAACTTCAACAATTACGTTCTCGACATCATCAACATCAACATCAACGCCAACGCCAACGCCAACGCCAACAGTTTCGCAAACACCAAGCTCAACAGAAACTATTGATCAAATCAATGCGGTGAAAAAAGCTAGGCAGTACCTAAACTCCTCCGGATTTTCCAGAACCGGTTTGATAAAACAGTTAAACTATGAAGGCTTTTCAAATGACGATTCAACCTATGCTGTTGATTCAATAAATGCCAATTGGTCAGAGCAAGCCGTTCGCAAAGCTGCTCAGTATCTAAAGTCAAGCGGATTCTCACGTTCAGGACTTATAAAGCAACTTGTGTACGAAGGTTTTTCCAACTCAGACTCGCAGAATGCCGCCGACGCCCAGAAAGCTGATTGGTTTGATCAAGCAGTTAGAAAAGCTGCGCAGTACCTCGCATCATCAGCATTTTCAAGAAGTTCTCTAATCAAGCAACTTGAGTATGAGGGATTTAGTAATTCTGAAGCAACCTACGGAGCAGACTCAAATGGTTTTGCTTCTACTCCACCCGTAAAACCATCGCAAAATGGAAGCTCTAGTAGCAACTCAAATTCATCAACAACGAGTTCGGACACTCCAGTAGTAGGAAAAATAATTTCAAATAGCAAGTGGACCGCTTTTGAGGTCACGAACCCATCTAAAACAGAGAATCTCACAAGTCCAAGTTTCACAGTTATGGCAGCGACTTCAACAGGCGTTGTCCTGATTGAAGCCAGAAATGATAAATTTCCAATGCTTAAAGCTGGCGAGAAAATTTGGATGTACTTTCCTGGCCTTCAACCAGATGTAATTACACTCACAAAGTATCCACGCTCATCTAATAGGCCAACAAATCCTGATGAATGGCCAGCAGTTCGTGACGCAAAAATCTCTGGAATCAATATTGAGTTCACCCTTGTTAATAAATCGAAGACTCTGCGGCTATCTGGAGAGAGTATCTTTCATTACTTTGGTCTCGATGCATCAGGTGTTCCTGTATTTGCAGACCAAGTGAAAACTTATCAAACACTATTACCAGGTGGGTCAACCACAATTTCTTGGCCTACAACCGTAAGTTCAATTAAACATAGCTCGGTGGTGGTTTACATCGGTCCTGTTTATGAATAACTACAACGAACTACTTAATCTTCGTCCTTAGAAGTATTTAGCCCTTCAGAGATCAGCTTCATCACGTTTGGATCTGCCAGCGTTGTGGAATCGCCAACTGCGCGATTTTCAGCAACATCTTTAAGTAAACGACGCATGATCTTGCCGCTTCGGGTCTTTGGTAGCTCGTTAACCACCACGATTTGGCGTGGTTTGGCGATTGCGCCGATCTCTTTAGCTACATGGGCACGTAGAGCTTGGATCAGCTTTTCGCTTTCCACATGTGCAACGCCGCCGCGCAGAATCACGAATGCCACGATTCCTTGCCCAGTCATTTCATCGGCTGCGCCAACTACTGCAGCCTCTGCCACTTCTGGGTGGCTAACTAGAGCTGATTCCACTTCAGTGGTTGAAATGCGGTGACCAGAAACATTCATTACATCGTCAACGCGACCCAATAACCAGAGTGCGCCTTCTTCATCGATTTTGGCACCATCGCCGGCGAAATAAATTCCGTTAAAACGTGACCAGTAAGTTTCTTTATATCGTTCGTCTTCGCCCCAAACACCGCGCAACATTCCCGGCCATGGTTTATCAAGAATCAAAAATCCGCCGTGACCTAAGCCAACTTCATTAGCTTTATCGTCAACAACTTTTGCACTGATGCCCGGAATCGGACCCATCGCAGAACCTGGTTTAGTTGCAGTAACACCAGGCAATGGTGAAATCATGATGCCGCCAGTTTCAGTTTGCCACCAAGTATCAACAATTGGGCAACGATTTGCGCCAATAACTTCGCGGTACCACATCCAAGCTTCAGGGTTAATTGGTTCACCAACTGAACCAAGTAGACGCAACGTTGAAAGATCATGCGCCTTAGGAAATTCTTCGCCCCACTTCATCCAGGTACGAATCAAAGTTGGCGCGGTATACAAAATGCTTACTTTGTATTTAGCAACGAGTTCAAAGATGCGACCTTTATGTGGTGTATCAGGTGTTCCTTCGTACATTACTTGAGTTGCACCATTAATTAGTGGGCCATAAACGACGTATGAGTGTCCGGTAATCCAACCAATATCTGCAGTGCACCAATAAACATCGGTTTCGGCCTTTAGATCAAAGACTGCCTTATGCGTATAAGCAGCCTGCGTTAAATAGCCACCAGTAGTGTGAAAAATGCCCTTTGGTTTTGCAGTTGTTCCAGAGGTATAGAGAATAAACAGTGGGTGCTCGGCATCAAATGCCTGCGCCACATGCTCTGCGCTTTGGCGATCAACGATCTCGTGCCACCAAACATCTTTTCCTGAATCAAAGGCAGTCGCTTGGCCAGTTCGCTTAACCACTAAAACTTTCTCAACGTTATTTGGTTTTGAGAGCGCTTCGTCGACAGTTGGTTTTAGTGCGAACGCAGCACCTTTGCGATAACCACCGTCGGAGGTAATTACTAACTTAGCATCAGCGTCATTAATGCGTGAGATCAACGCATCGGCTGAAAAACCACCAAAGACAACTGAGTGTGGTGCGCCAATGCGCGCGCATGCCAACATCGCAATTGCTGCTTCAGGAATCATCGGCATGTAAATTGCAACGCGATCGCCTGCGCTAATTCCTAACTCAATTAACGCATTAGCAGTTTTCTTAACTTCAACTAATAAATCTGAATAGGTAATGGTGCGGGTGTCACCGGGCTCGCCTTCAAAGTGGAAAGCAACGCGAGAGCCGCGACCTTCATTAACGTGACGATCGAGTGCGTTAACGCTGGCATTTAACTTTCCACCCACAAACCATTTTGCATAAGGTGGTTGCCAGTCGAGAACTTCAGACCAAGGTGCATCCCACAACAAGTTCTTGGCTTGTTTTTCCCAGAAACCTAAGCGGTCAGCCTCGGCTTCGTCATAAAGGTTGGCTTTCGCATTCGCTTGCGCCACAAATTCAGCACTTGGCGCAAAGGTGCGAGTTTCATGGGAGAGATTGGATAACGAGTCTTCAGTCATAGTGCTTGAGGTTACCCGCCAAGGCAAATAATTCCTAGTAAAACTTGTCCAAGGCATTTACCTATCAACAAGAGACGGCGCTCAAAATTTTGGTGCTACGCAGAACCGCGAAGATCACAGCCTTCGATCACCATCGTGGTCGCTAACCGAAAGGCACTTACAAATGTCAGCAATCTTTATGGGCCTAATCAAGTTCATGACCATCCCAGAATTGGCTCGAGCCGTGGCCACCATCATCTCGAGGATCCTGAAACTCAAGTATTCAGGGGGCTAAAGGGGGCAGCTGACGCTCCTAACCCCGAGCCTAATTTTTCTTACGCTCGGGTAAGTGGTTGGATATGTCGTAAGCCTTTAGTCGGCCCAAAGATGCGCTCGGCTTTTACATATCCACCACTGGAGTGATCATGCCAATTGCAACCCCGGAAATTTATGCAGATATGTTGGATCGCGCGAAAGCTGGCGCCTTTGCATATCCCGCAATCAACGTTTCATCATCTCAAACCCTGATCGCAGCCCTTCGTGGTTTCGCCGAAGCTGAATCAGATGGCATCATTCAATTTTCTTGGGGCGGCGCTGAATACGCATCAGGTTCAACCGTTAAGAACATGGTTGATGGCGCAGTCGGCCTTGCCGAATTCGCACATGTTGTTGCGAAGAACTACAACGTAAACATTGCACTACACACTGATCACTGCCCAGCTGAAAAGCTTGACGGTTTCATGCGCCCACTACTTGAGTTCGGCGCAAACCGCATCAAGAATGGTCAAGCTCCACTATTTAATTCACATATGTGGGACGGTTCAGCAGTTGATATGCCAACAAATATGAAAGTTGCAGCCGAGATGCAGAAGCTTTCAGCCGCAGCGCGCACAATTCTAGAAATTGAAATCGGTGTTGTTGGTGGCGAAGAAGACGGTATCGAAGCAAAGCACGATGCCAAGTTGTACTCGACTCCCGAAGATGCGCTAATGACAGTTGCAACTTTAGGAACTGACCCAAGTACTCGCTACATGGTTGCCGCAACTTTCGGTAACGTGCACGGCGTATACAAGCCAGGCAACGTTGTGTTGCAACCTAAGATTTTGCAGACACTGCAAGCAGCTGTTTCTGAAAAACTTGGTTTACCTGCTGGCAGCAAGCCAATGGATCTGGTTTT
>RFRA01000037.1 GCA_009924725.1 Actinomycetota bacterium | reverse complement strand
GGATCTAGTTACTCGTTAACAGCTTTGCTTTTGTTCAAACGATGAACTGCTTCATCGGCAAGTATCTGATCAAAGATTTCATCTTTAGATGGCGCTACGGCACTTAGTGCTTCAATCGCCAACTTCTCTTGTTCTTCACTCCAACGACCAGGTTCAGTCAAATCAATGATGCGCTTCTGCGTCACAGCTTTAGGTGCACTTAAATATGTTGGCGCTGGGATTGAATCTGGTTGTCAGGTACGACGTTCCTCAGCTGAACCTTTTGGCAAAATAACGACGCCAGTTAACTCGCGCTCAGAGAGTGGAATCCAATGGTCAGTAGTCGCTTTTGGAGTTACCACATCTACTAAGTTGGTGGTGGAAACGCCATTGGTCTCGCGTTGTAGTTGCTTGACTCGACGAAGTTGCAGTCGCTCTGAGATTGTTTCGCGGCGTACTTGCACAATGTAAAGTGCGATTCCAGAAATTGGGACCAAGGTATAAATGAATTGCAATTTATTCATGACTCCACCCACCGAAGTTGTTACCAAGGAAATAGTTAATAACGTAAAAATAATTCGTCGACGTAATATCTTTTGAGCGTTCTTTGCTACGAAATCTAAATCAGTATGCATAATTCCAGTTTCAGGTAAACCACCTGGAGATTTGCTAGCCACAACTTTTAATGCACTCTTGTAACGCTCAACTGATTTTCCAGAAAACTCTTCACGGTCGTGAATCCAACGCGGCAGAAAGTAGGAAACCCACATTCCGGCGATCGCGAGATAGATAAGTCCTGAGGCCATGATGGTTAAAGATAGAGGTGGTTCACGCTCAAATCGGGTATTTCGAGCCGTTTAAGAGTCGCTACTTAATTGCTGGATTCTCTTTTACAAAGCAGATGTGGTCGCGCCATGCGCCATCAATGTGCAAAAATCTTGGGCGATCGCCTTCCAGAATAAAGCCAGCTTTCTCGGCCACTCGACGTGAAGCGCCATTTTCTGGGCGTAGATTAATCTCAATTCGATGCAGTCCTAACTCATGAAAACCATATGCAGTAACTACTTCCACAGCCTGTGTTGTAAATCCACGATTGGCAAAGCGGCGATCAATCCAATACCCAATATGTGCGCCTCTTAGCGCTCCATAAATAATCCCACCCATAGTTATTTGGCCAATCAAATTAGGGCCTTGCCAAATAGCTAGTGAAATCGTGCGGCCGCTACGCCCTTCACGGTTGTAAATGCGTACCATTTCAAAAAATGAAGGTCTTTTTGAAATTAGGTCTCCGCCATCAATATGTTCGGGCACCTTTGGCAATGTTGCTTCCCAGGGAGTTAGCCAATCGCGATTTTCGGCACGCACAGCAAACCATTTTGCTCGGTCACGTATTCGTAAGGGGCGAAGAGTTAGTTCGTTAGTTCTTAAAACGACCGGCCAATTCTGCTTAGGTATGCGATCGCTCATGACAGCTGCTTAAATGTAGCGACGTTCGAGCACAACCACGGTGACTTCTTGCCCGATTGCTTTTTCACTATCGCTCTCAGAGAGTGCAATAAATGCATTCGCATCGGAGAGCGTTGACTGCTCATCTTGCGATGGAAGCGGCAGTACTGAAGCGCCATCTTCGGAGAGAATCGCCCGAATATATGAACGTAACCCGGCGGAGGATGCAACCGGCTTCTCTAGCTTTGCCTTAACAGCTGGACGGTGAATTGTGGCTGCGCCTAATAAGGTGCGAATCATTGGGCGGATAAATAATTCAAACGAGATATACGCTGAAATCGGATCGCCTGGAAGCGTGACCACAGGTGTCTTATCGGGGCCGATCGTGCCAAAGTTATGGCGGCCACTAGCTTCAATGGCTAAATCAACGGTGGTGATCTCACCTAATTTAGATAACGTGCGAGTAATTAGATCAAAGGAATCATCTTGACGTTCACCACTAATCACAATCAAATCTGCGCGCACTAGTTGATCTTCAATAACTCGCAGGAGCTGTTCTTCATCATCTGGAATTGAGTGAACGCGGTAACCAATCGCACCCGTTTCGCGAACAGCAGTAGTCAGCAACCAAGAATTAGTTTCATATTCTTCATCACCAGTAAGTGATTTTCCGGGTTCGACTAAATCTGGGCCGGCTGAAAGCACAACTACACGCGGATGTGGTCTAGTTGGAAGATGATCTAAACCGATCGAGGCTGCTAGGCCAATTTGGGTAGCTCTGATTCGTGCGCCTGCCCGCAATACCAAACGATCGCCAGCATAAACATCTTCAGCCAAGGTTGCTCCATGAGCATCGAGCAGTGGCATATCAAATGATTCGAGCGGCTTACAAATGGAAATCAGCGAGGTGAGAAACTCATCTACCTTTGTGCGCTCTGACATAATCCCACCATACTTTGTAACTGGATACTTCCTAGGGATTTAACTATGAATGAAGATGTGAAGTCTGACAAAGATCGGTTGCGTAAGCGATATCGGGTCGAACGTCGCGACGGTTTCATCCCAGTTGAATTTACCCATCTGGCACAGAGTCCCGAAATCGCAGCTGCTCAAGTAATTGCTAGCTATTTTTCACATGGCGATGAACCAGTTACAAAATCATTAAATCTGACCTTAATTAAATCTGGGAAAACTCTCCTGCTTCCATGCATAAGCGGCTCCGAGATGATCTGGGTGCAATGGAATGGCGATGATTTACAACTCAACCATAAAACTAAAATTTCTGAACCAATCGGGCAACCATTTACTGATTTAGCAGCGATTCAGGTGGTGTTAGTTCCTGCGCTCCGAATGGATACAGATGGTTATCGATTGGGTCAGGGTGGTGGTTTTTATGATCGATTCTTGCCTAAAGTTAATGCTTGGAAAATTGGTTTGCTACACGATGGTGAATTATCTAGTCAGAAATTGCCACGCGAACCTCATGACATTGCACTAGATGCAGCAGCTACACCAGATTTAGTAGTGCGCTTTAAGATTTAGGAAGATTGCGCGCAATCACAATTCGCTGCACCTGATTTGTGCCTTCATAAATCTGAGTTAACTTGGCATCACGCATCATGCGCTCTACTGGGTAATCAGAAACATAACCGTATCCACCCAAAATCTGAACTGCATCAGTAGTTACTTTCATAGCCACATCAGTGGCAAAACATTTACTTGATGCAGAATAGAACTTCAGATCGCCATCATTACGCTCTGACCTAACGGCTGCGGCATAAGTTAGTAAGCGAGCCGCTTCAATGCTCATCGCCATATCTGCCAACATAAATTGCACTGCTTGGAAATCAAAGATTGGTTTGTTGAATTGCTTGCGTTCGTGAGCGTACTTTGTTGCCACATCAAGGGCGCCTTGCGCTAAACCAAGTGCTTGCGCCGCAATCGTAATTCGAGTGTGATCAAGCGTGTCCATTGCTAGCGCAAAACCTTTACCTATTTCGCTAATGCGACGATCATCAGAAAGTTCAACGTTGTCGAAATAAACTTCGCGGGTAGGTGAACCACGAAATCCCATTTTCTTTTCAGGAGCACCAAAAGAAACACCAGGGTCTGATTTTTCAACTACAAATGCGGTAATACCTTTGGCACCAAGGGATGCATCAGATGTTGCTAGAACTGTGTAGAAGTCTGAAAACCCAGCATTTGAGATCCATTTCTTGCTGCCATTAAGGATCCACTTATCACCACTTTGTATTGCTTTGGTTCGCATTGATGCTGCATCTGACCCAGCTTCAGATTCAGATAAGCAATATGAGAAACCTTTACCTTTAGCTAGCTGAGTTAGCCAGCGTTCTTTCTGTTCCTTATTTCCACCAAGCATTAACGGCAGCGAACCCAACTTGTTTACTGCCGGAATGAGAGATGAAGATCCGCACACGCGTGCGACTTCCTCAATAATGATTGCTACCCCGAGTGCGTCGGCACCTTCGCCACCAAATTCAGTTGGCACATGTGAAGCTGCTAAGCCAGCCTTTTGAAGCGCATCAAATGCCTCTTGTGGGAAACGGTGATCTTCGTCGACAGCTTGCGCAAATGGGGCAATTTCATTTTCTGCTAATGAGCGAACACTTGCGCGCAGATCTTTATACTCACTTGGTAGATCAAAGAGCGCGTCCATTGTTACTCCATCACTTAATTGCCTGACCGACGTTCGCGATCTGCAAGTTCTTGTAGGTACTTATTATATTGAGCCAACTCATCTGGCTGCCCCATGGCTGCCATTCGTTCCACTGAGCGATCAATTCGACGAGCTTCACGTGCATCATCACGAGTCCACATAATGAAAGTTGCAATTAGTGCGATCAAAATAGGAATTTCACCCATGGCCCAGCCAATTGCGCCACCCTTATTTTGATCAGCCAACAAATCGCCCACCCAAGGTGTCTGCAGCGAAGCAAAATGTCCGGAGTCAATCAAGGTTGATGATGACATCAAGGCGACGGAGAAAAATGCATGAATACTCATCGCCGCTAATAAGGTAACGATCCGCACTAAAAATGGTGGGCGTTTTGGATTTGGATCAATTCCAATGATTACATGGAAGAAAAGGAAGCCTGCCAATAAGAAATGGATATTCATGAACAAATGGCCAGCATGATTATTCATCAATTTACCAAATAGCGAAGTGAAATAAAGCAAAAAGAGTGAGCCATCAAAGATAACTAGAGCGCCAACTGGATTAACAATTATTGATGAATACCTTGAATGTAAAACTGAAAGCAAGGTCCCTCGCACGCCACGCTCTTCTGAATTTCTGCCTTGTGGCAGAGTGCGAAGTGCCAATGTAATCGGTGCGCCCAACACGATCGCGATCGGTGCAATCATACCTAGGGTCATGTGAGCGACCATGTGCCAAGAGAAACTAAAATTTGCATATAGACCTAAACCGCCACTAGTTGCAAAATCAACTGCGCTGATTCCGATTGCGAATGAGATAGTTCGACCAACTGGCCACTTGTCACCACGTTTAGTCAAAACCATTACACCTTTAACATATAACGCAACAGCCAAGATTAGTAAGCCAATCATTAAAGCATTTGGTTCGTAACCGAGAAGTATGCGAGAAAGATTTGGTGCCGGCGGCATATCAACGCCCACAATTGAAAGTGCCCGATTAACGTCTAAGTTGGAATCACGAACTGGTGGTTGGCTAGATGCCAGTAATGAACCAATAGCCAAGGTGACGGTCATGATTACTACTTCAGTCAAAATCAATTGTCGAAATTTAGAACCTTTTATTTCGGATAAATTCTGGAGATTCTTGCGATGAAGGTATCCAAATCCAATTAAGGTGGCGGTAAGAAAGATTTTTGCAATGACTAAATATGCATAACTGCTATTCCATGCCGCTCTAAAATCAAGCCGGACAAAAGCATTTGCGCTGCCACTAATCACGACGGCGATTGCGGCCCAAAGCGCTAGAACACTAAACCGTGGCACCGCATGAATTCTTTTTTCAGGCGTTAGAGAAGCCAGCGCAAATACGCCGCCAACCCAAAGAGCTAACGCAATTACGTGAATAACTAGCGAACCAATAGCCATTGAATGTGAACCACTTGATGCGGAATGGCTCTGAAAGACCGGAATAACGATTGCAAGTAAGGTCGCAAGTAATAAAAAGGTGCCGGTGCCTATTGAATTAAACCGAGGAACAATCAAAGAAATCAGGATAGAAAGTAGAAGTTGGGTAAATAAATACTGGCCAAGTGGAATTTGGACCAGGAAAGAGCGCAAAACATTCGGCTGTACCACATCAGAAATGCTGGTGTTTAAGATATTGGCCAAAGTAAATACTATGAAAAGTAGATTAGAAAACATCCAAATCAGACTTGATATTGCTGCAAGTTTTCTTAATTCAAAATTAGTGTGGGCAACTTTTCCCTTTACATCGAGCGTCAAGAAAGAAATTGCCAGAAGTGCGCCTACCAAGAAGAAGCTGGAAGCTATTGAAGTAAATTTAAAAACTGTCAATAAGTCACTGATTAGCGATTGACTCATCGTTCGCTAAATATTTTCCGCGCGTACATTCCTAATCCAATTAAGACGAAAATCGATAGCACCAATAACATGATTACCAAGACATCGGTACCTTTGCTGCTGCCAGCACTTGGCTGCGCAAGAGCGGTGGCATCTATTGCAATCGGAGTTGGCGATTGTGATGAAACTGAATCTGGCGAAATAAAGTTGAAACGATAATTTCCGATTAGCGGCACATCATTCTCGGCAAGTAATGTGTAATTAACGGTGTAGTAACCGCTAGCAGTTAACGGAATCAACCCAACAAGTGCTTCGGTATCGGCAATAGCTAAAGTGCCATCATCGACTCGATTACCTGCAGGATCAGTGACTTCAACACTATTTCCATCAGCCATAAGCGGAAGTGAGGTAGTAATTGTTACTGCGCTAGGTGAAAACGATACGGTCGAACCGCTAGCTGGGTCGGTGGTGACAAGTTCATTCGCATTTGCCATCGGTATTGCCATCAAAATCACGGCCGCTAGAACGCCACCAAATTGCTTCGACTTCATGAATTAGCCTTTCTGCCCCGCTCCAATTAGCCTCAATCGTCCCACTTCTTTAGACTTCCCTCTACTACGCCCAGCCATCGGGCCCAGTTTTACGAATTTTTAGCGCCGGAAAGGAATCGAATGCCAACGTATCAATATGCCTGCACCGCTTGCGGCCACGAATTCGAAGCCTTTCAATCATTTACCGAAGACTCACTGACTGAATGCCCAGAGTGCAAAGGCGAAATCAAAAAAGTTTATTCCGCAGTCGGGGTTGTTTTTAAAGGCTCAGGTTTTTATAAGACTGATTCGGCAAAAAGTTCAACTGCATCGGTTCCGGCTGCGACTCCTGCACCATCTACGCCGCCACCTGCAGCTTCAACTAAATCAGATTAGTCGTCGTGATGCGGCGGCTTGTCGCCAGCAATTTCGGCATCACGTTTGGCATCCTCAATAGATTGTTCGTGATCAACTTCATCTGAAGTTACCTTTGGAAATAGCTCGCTCATAATTGGTAAGCCTAGCCCTTTCGGTAGAGTTCGCACATGTTTGAGAAACTTGGTCACGTTATTGTTCGCCGCCGTAAAGCCATGGTCATTTTGTTTATTATCAGCGTGCTTACAGCTGGCACCGTCGGCACCATGATTTTTAGCCGACTTGATTCTGGTGGCTATTCAAACCCAAATAGTGACTCTTACCAGGTTTATAACTATCTCAACAAAAATCTAAAGATCGCAGATCCTAATGTTGTCGTAGTTGTCGATTCTGGAAATCTTCCAATTACTGACCCGGCGATTGCTGCTAAAGCACAAACGCTTGAAGTTGAAATGGCAAAAGCCCCAGGTGTCACAAAAGTAGTTTCTTACTGGAATACCGGTGGCGAAAAAACTCTTGCAGCAAGTGATGGCAAAGCTGCTTATATTTTGGTTTATGGCGGAGGCGAAGCATTTACGCCAGAGAGCCAAGAAATGGGCGCTTACTTCCAAAAGAATTTTGATGGTAAGCGTGATGGGTTAACGATTTATTCAGGTGGCGTTGGAGTTGTTGGAAATGCCATAAATAAAAAGATCGCCGATGATCTGAAGATAGCTGAGGCAATTTCGATTCCACTTACTTTTATTTTGTTAGTCTTTGTATTTGGTGCGATGGCTGCCTCTGCGATGCCATTGTTGGTTGGCGTATCGGCCATTTTGGGTGCTTTTTTTCTTCTTTACTTAATTTCACTTGTGACCAGCGTGAGTGTTTATGCCCTCAACTTAACAACCGGTATGGGACTCGGCTTAGGTATCGATTACGCCTTATTAATTGTTAATCGTTTCCGCGAAGAGTTACATCGGGGTAAGAGTGTTGAAGATTCAATAGTTAACACGATGGCTAGCGCCGGAAAAACGGTTTTCTATTCCGGCTTAACCGTTCTAGTCACTCTACTTTCACTCACTTTCTTCCCATTGCCTTTCCTTAAGTCATTTGGCTACGCCGGTGTTTCAGTTGTAGCAATTGCCGTTACTGGTGCTTTGTTTGGTCTACCGCCAATTCTGGCCATGATCGGAAAGAAAGTTGATAAAGGCACCGTTCGTAAATCAGCCATTACCCACAAAGATGAAGGGCGCTGGGCTCAGACTGCTCGCTTAGTTATGAAGCGCCCAGTTGCTGTAGTTCTGCTTTCACTAATTATTCTCGGAATACTCGCTGCACCAATAAAGAACATCGCCTTCTCGCAAGGGGATTCCAGAATTTTGCCAGCAAGTAATCCAGCTGCAGTTGCAACGGCAATTCAAGAGTCGCG
>RFRA01000036.1 GCA_009924725.1 Actinomycetota bacterium | reverse complement strand
TATTTAATGCGCGCAAAGAGCTGCGGGTTGAGTCGAATAGCATCGGAATGAGCCGCAAGCTTCGGAGCTATCTCTGCCTCGATTGCATCAATACCCTCGTTCGTGTCACTTGATGACTTGTTGTAAAAAACGCTAAGGACGCGACTCAAGATCGCACCACTTTGTTCCATGGCCGCAATGGTATTTTCGAAGCTAACTTCAGAATTGGCCAAGATCACATCGACTTCTTGTAACTGATCCTTCATCCCCTGATAAAACGCTTCCAGATAATGATCTTCTTGGATAAGTGCAAATGGTGGAAGCTCATAAGGCAACGTTGACTTCGTAAAAAATGGATTAGCGCTCATGACTGGAATATACCTTTTGTCTCGCGGGTCACGCTAGGCACTCTTTGCAAACCTCGCACTTGCCACAATAGCTAACGCTAACAACGCTGGGATAAACAGGGCAGTTCGAAGGGTTGTTGCATCAGAAATGAAACCAATAAATGGGGGTCCCACGATGAATCCGAAGTAGGAAATACCAGAAACCATCGCAACAGCTTGTGCTGGAGCCATTTGGCCCACGAATCTATTGCTAGCCATCGAACCAGCTGCGCTAAATAGCAGCGGTATTGCAACCGAGAGCCCAACCCCCATCCAGAACCAACCGAAGATTATTCCGGCAGTTGAGTTAAGTAGTAAACCCGCGAACATTCCAATCGAAGCGATCAATCCCCCGCTAGCCAAAACTTTCGCGGCTCCGAATCTTGTGGCTAATCGATCTCCCGAGAACCTACCAATGATCATGGTTGCTGAAAAAACTACGTAGGGAATCGCACTTACAAATGGAGATGCGTCATAGGTTTCGCGAGTTAATACTCCACCCCAGTCACCGACTGCGCCTTCTCCAATAGTTGAGCACAAACCAAATAGTCCGAATAGCCAAATGATGGCTGGTCTATGCATCTTGATGCCTGGTTCCAATTCATGTGAGTCATCCGAGCCAGGTAACCAAAATTTTTGAACTTGAAACGCGATGATGATTATCGCTCCGCAAATAAGAATCGTCTGAACCCGATAACTAAGTCCAAGTTGAGAGCAAACTCCGCCCAGAATTCCACCACCAAAACCACCTACTGAAAACATGCCATGAAAAACGCTCATTAACCTAAGTGAACTCTGATGTTCAAGTGTCACTGCATGAGAATTCATCGCTACATCTTGTGTCGCCAAGGTGTAGCCCGCCAGAAAAGCGGTCAACGCAAAAGCCCAAACGGCAAAGAGCGTAAAGCTCTGTAACGTCCAAGTAGCCACCATTGCTAGAGTTCCATAAAACGCAACCGGCGAACTTCCATATTTCGCACAAAGTTTTCCTGCGATTGGAAGAGCTGCGAACACTCCTAACGAACTGGACAGCAAGCACAGGCTCAACGTTGAATTGGAGACATCGAGTGCTCTCTTGATATCCGGAATTCGCGCAACGAATGCGCCTACGACTAATCCATTGGTTATGAAAGTCGCGGTTACCGCCAACCTTGCGCGCTTTTGAACCTCGGTAAGCATTTCGTAAGCCTATTTCAAAGGGCAACTACCGACAAGGGATCTCTCGATATGCTTTCAGACCCAACCGACTATTTACACAAACTCTCAATGAAAGTCAGAGAGTTAGCGAAGATTAAATCGCAATCATGGTCAATGGTTGCAACGTGAAAACTATTCAGCAATTCAATTCGAGACTTATTAGAAGATCCGATCTCACGCATAATTATCTCGGTGTTTGAAACCGGCAAAGTATGGTCATCGACACTATGAAATAACTGCATTGGAACTCTGATTGTAGGAAGGGCCACACGGGTGATCTTTAACATCGTGAGTAGTTGATAAATTCCACGATATGGCAACTTGTCATAACTGTATTCAGTAACACCTTTGCGTTTAATGTCATTTCCTACGCTTTTGCCGAACTTGATGACTCGTGAAATCACGAAAGCTAATCTTGGCGAAACTCCTCGCACGTGGATCATTGGGTTCACCAGAATAATTCCGCTTAACTGATCGCCTAGTTCAGCTGCAACATTTAGTGTCGTGCCACCACCCATTGAGAGCCCAGCAACGAATATCTGTGAACACTGTTTCTGCAACTCAACTATCTCGGCCTTAACTTTTGCTGGCCACTCTTGCCAATCTACGTTATTCAAATCTGCCGGGACCGTGCCATGGCCAGGAAGCCGAGGTACTCGGACTGAATAACCACGGGCGTTGAGATATTCAGCCCACGGCCGCATAGCTGCTGGCGAACCAGTAAAACCATGAACGAGAACGATGCCGATATGACCATTCTTCTTATCGCCTAAAGCTTGAAAATCTTGCAATAGACCAGCCGGGGCGCCATTAACACTCATGATCAGAATCTACCTCGGCTTCCCACTGTCGGTTGGAAGATTTAGGATCAATTCATTATGAATTCTTGGCAAGCCCCAATAGATGATCTTGGACGCCCGCTCTCCAAAACTACCTTTGTTGTACTTGACCTCGAAACTTCTGGCGGAGCGCCCCATTTAGGCGCACACATCACTGAAATCGGAGCCGTCAAAGTATGTGGTGGCGAGCTGCTGGGTAAGTTTCAAACTTTTGTTAATCCTCAAAGCCCCATTCCCTACTTCATAACTGCCCTTACTGGCATAACCGACGAGATGGTTTCGTCATCCCCCACAATTGCTGAAGTATTTCCCGTCCTACTCGAATTCTTGGGCTCTGAACATGAAACAGTATTTGTCGCTCATAACGCACCCTTTGATTTGAGTTTTTTAAAAGCTGCAGCGAGTAAAAATGAATATCTTTGGCCGAAATTCACCGTGATCGATACTGCAAAACTAGCTCGTCGGGTATTGAGTCGAGATGAAGTTGCCAACTGCAGACTTGGCACCTTGGCCGAATTCTTTAATACAGATGTGAGTCCAAATCACCGGGCTCTCGATGATGCTTTAGCTACGGTAGATGTATTGCATGCTTTGATTGGTCGTGTTGGCAGTCTAGGAATTTCGACGCTAGAAGAATTGAAGAACTTTAGCAATCGCAAATCTTCGGTGCGAACTCGCAACGAGTTAGACAGCATCTGAACACAGATTAATAATCAACTTGCTAAACGTTGACTTACTACCACCCAGTTAGTTAGCAAAGTGGTTGCTGCGCCTGAGTCAATTGCTTTAACTGCATCCTCATAACCGTCTCGAATGCGTTCTGTAAGTGATTTACTAAAGTCGCCCTTATATGCTGCGATTGCAGCAGCAGCGTTGAGTGCAACTGCATCCCGAGGCGCACCATGTTCACCATTGAAAATTGCTCGTAAAACATTGGCGTTGAACTGAGCGTCCCCGCCAATCAGTTCAGATAATGGCGCTTTGGAAATTCCGAATTCAACTGGATCAATAAGATCTGAAGAGATCTCGCCTTGTCCAATGGTTAGAACAGATGTTGTAGTCGCCAGTGAAATTTCATCCAAACCATCGTCGCCTCGGAATACAAAACCATCTACGCCTTTTGCCGATAGCACTTGAGCCATCAATAAATGCATTCGATCGTTTGCTACCCCAATGGCGGCCGCCTTTGGTTTGGCTGGATTAGCCAGTGGACCAAGAATGTTGAAGATAGTTGGAACGCCTAACTCCTTGCGAGCCGGTGCAGCGAAGCGCATCGCTGGGTGAAATTTCGGGGCAAAACAAAAGCCGATTCCCAGCTCGCGAAAAACCCTTTCCACACCTTCGCCCACTAAATCGATATTGACTCCAAGGGCTTCTAGCAAATCAGCTGAGCCGGATTTGGATGTTGCTGCGCGGTTGCCATGCTTTAGGACTTTAGCGCCGGCAGCTGCTGCAACGATGGCGGCGGTGGTAGAGATATTGATTGTGTTAAAGCCATCGCCACCCGTACCTACGGTGTCTACTGCTCGTTCTGCAATTTCAATTGGCGCACTGTGTTCATACATGGCGCCAATAAATGCAGTTACTTCTTCGGAGGTCTCGCCTTTGGTTTTAAGAGCTAACAGAAAATCCTTTATCTGCGCGATTTCAGTTTTGCCTTGCAGAATTTCATTCATTGCCCACTGGGCGGAATTTGAACTGAGATCTAACCTATTGGTTAGCGTCTCAATTAATTGTGGCCAGGTGTTGGTATTAGACATTCGTCGTTGCGAGATTTTGTTTGCGCAACAATGTGGCAGCCGACTGCGCCAAGGTGAATGGATCAATTGGATGGGTTACGACAGCTTCGGCGCGCGACCAGGCAGCGAGCCAAGCATCTTCTTTTCGACCCGTAATCAGCAACACGGGTGGGCAGTTAAACACTTCATCCTTTAACTGACGAGCAACGCCCATGCCACCTTCAGGCACTGCCTCACCATCTAAGATGAAGAGATCGGCTTTCAAATTACCGGCTAAATCAGGGCGATCGATAAAAGCGCGCAAAGCAGGGGCGGTAGCAAACTCGAGAACTTCATGAGTTGGCAGATCGGCGGCAATCTTGCGACCTAAAGCCGAGACTACGGCAGCCCGGACCGCTAAATCGTGAGAATAAATAACTACCCGAATTTTGCTGGTTTCAGTGCTGCTCATGGTGGCAATTCTAATCAAAATCGTGGATAAAACTGCTGTGACCTGACTCATGCTTTCTAGCCAATATCACTGGCTCAAACTGGCTCTTCTGTGCGCAATAAGGCGCTATTTCGGGAATAATGACCTCTATGTCGAGCACAACTGTAGGAATGCACAAACCCACCCGTCCGAACTTAGTTGCTGTCGGAACTATCGTTTGGCTCTCAAGTGAGTTGATGTTCTTCGCTGCTCTCTTTGCGATGTACTTCACCACTCGTGCAGTTCAAGGCCCAACTGTTTGGCTCACCTCAACTGAACTTCTCAATATTCCATTCGCCGCTCTTAACACAACAGTTCTGGTTTTATCATCTGTGACTTGTCAGTTCGGTGTTTTTGCGGCGGAAAGATTCCAAGAACGTAAAACCGGATCACTGTGGCAATTCAACAAGTGGGGTATGCGCGAGTGGTTTGCCCTGACATTTTTAATGGGTGCATTTTTCATTGGTGGCCAGGTTTACGAATACGCAGCCCTAGTACAAGAAGGTCTAAGTATTTCCTCGGTTGCTTATGGTTCTGTTTTCTACATCGCAACCGGCTTCCACGGATTGCACGTAACTGGCGGCTTGATTGCATTCCTCATCGTGATGATCCGAGTCGCGAAATCCCGCCGCTTCAATCACAATCAAGCTACAACAGCGATCGTGGTTTCATATTATTGGCACTTCGTCGACGTCGTCTGGATCGCTCTCTTCTCTGCGATCTACCTAATTAAGTAGAAATGAATTATGAAAAAGATATCGAAACTTCGTCGTAGCGCATTCGCGTCACCTCTACTACTGGTCCTAGCCCTGTTTGCAATAGGTACGACTTTCTCAGTAGCCAGCGCGACAACCAAAACTGAACTTTCGATCGAGCAACGTTCGGCTCAAATCGCCGAAGGTAAGAACATATTTCTTAAGGGCTGCTCGTCCTGTCATGGATTAAATCTTGAAGGATCTGCAATCGCACCTTCGCTTATTGGTGTTGGCGCAGCTTCAGTTGATTTCCAAGTTGGAACTGGTCGCATGCCCGTGGCTGACTTAAGCCAGCAGATTGTCCGCAAAAAGCCGGTATATAACGCAGAGCAAACTGCAGCCCTGGCTGCATATGTAGCTTCCACTGCCCCTGGCCCAGCTATTCCAGGTGAAGAATTATTGAACTACGAACGTGACGGAAATACTGCTGAAGGTGGAACTTTGTTCCGCACAAACTGCGCCATGTGCCATAACTTTGCGGGCCAAGGTGGCGCCCTAACTCAAGGTAAATATGCACCAACTTTGATGGGTGTTGAACCTAAATACATTTACGAGGCAATGATCACTGGTCCGCAAGCTATGCCAGTTTTCGCAGACAAGACTGTTACCCCTGCTGAAAAACTTTCCATCATCAAATGGATTAAAGCAGCAGAAAATGAACCACAGTTAGGTGGCGTCGCTCTTGGCAGAGTTGGCCCAGTTACTGAAGGTCTGTTGGTATGGACACTAGGACTCGGACTGCTGATCGGTGTGGCAGTTTGGTTAGCGACGAAGGCGAGATAAACAAATGTCCAACGAAATCGAAGCAATCAAAGATCCTGGATTACCGGCACACGTACATCGCAAAGCTGATACTGATCCAGTTGCCGAAAAGCGCGCAGAACGGCAAGTAGCGATTCTCTTTCTCATCTCCGCTCTCGGTACCGTGCTATTTATCTACGCATATTATTTTATTCCGGAAGATGTCTTTGTATTTTTCCCGGTACTGGGTAATACGAATGCACATCAGCTCTTCTTAGGTCTCGGGCTTGCTATGGCACTTTTCTTTATTGGCGCAGCAGCAATCCACTGGGCCAAAACATTGATGCCCGATGAAGAAGTGATCGCAATGCGTCACACCATGCGATCAGAGGATGAAGATCGAGATGCACTTGTTAAGACTGTAAAAGAACGCGCAGGTGCAGCCGGTCTCGGTCGACGCTCACTAATCAAGCGCTCTATGGGGCTTTCTTTGGGTTTGATTGGTCTTTCTCCGCTGGTTCTCTTGCGTGATCTAGGCCCACTACCTGGCGATGACCTAACGAAAACTAGTTGGAAAGCTGGATCGCGTTTGGTTACCGACCCAGGTGATCGCCCAATTCGTCCCCAAGATTTAGAAGTTGGCGCAGTCGCCCAAGTGCTTCCCGAGCATTTCGGTGAAGAGCGACGGGCTCTAAGTGATATCGCTAAAGATGCTGTTCTCTTGATTCGCCTACGTCCCGAGGAATTCCAATTAAGCCCTGAACGTCTTTCCTGGACCTATGACGGAATCATTGCTTTCAGCAAGATTTGCTCACACATGGGTTGCGCAGTCGCACTATATGAACAAACCACAAAACACCTACTCTGCCCATGCCATCAATCAACCTTTGATGTTCCACGAGCAGCGAAAGTTATTTTCGGCCCTGCAGCTCGATCTCTTCCTCAGTTAGCAATAACAGTCGATGCGGAAGGTTATTTAATTGCACAAAAACCATTCTCCGAACCCGTCGGACCTAGTTTCTGGGAGCGTTCATCATGACCGCACGTGAAAGAGTTGCCGGCACGGTGGCTAACTATGTAGATGAACGCACTGGCGCCGCCAAATGGATGAAGAAGAACTTAACCAAAGTCTTTCCTGACCACTGGTCATTCTTACTTGGTGAAATAGCGCTCTACTCCTTCGTAATCTTGCTGCTATCCGGAACTTTTCTGACCTTCTGGTATGACCCTTCGCAACGCGAAGTGTTGTATGACGGAAGTTACGTGCCTCTGCAAGGTCTGCACATGTCAGCCGCTTACGCTTCGACGCTACATATTTCTTTCGAAGTTCGTGGTGGACTTTTGATGCGTCAAATCCACCACTGGGCAGCACTAATCTTTATGGCTGCCATAGTTGTGCACTTGATGCGGGTTTACTTCACCGGTGCTTTTCGTAAGCCACGTGAATTCAACTGGATCATTGGTGTTGGACTATTGACTCTGGGAATTGTCGAAGGTTTCCTCGGCTACTCACTTCCTGATGACTTGCTCTCAGGAACTGGCATTCGAATTGCTGAAGCAATCATTCAAGCACTACCAGTGGTTGGTTCTTACCTGGCTTTCTTTGCTTTCGGTGGCGCATTTCCAGGCGAGGCATTCATTCCGCGCATTTTCACGGTTCACGTATTGCTATTGCCGGGGATTTTCTTAGCTCTTATTACAGTCCACCTCATGTTGGTCTGGTACCAGAAGCACACTCAGTGGCCTGGTCCAGGACGCACCGAAAAGAATGTTGTCGGTTATCCATTAATGCCGGCATATATGGCTAAAGCTGGCGGATTCTTCTTTATCGTTTTCGGTGTTACCGCGTTCTTAGGTGCAGTTGCATCAATCAACCCAATTTGGTTGTACGGGCCCTATAACCCAGGCCAAATTTCAGCAGGTTCGCAACCCGATTGGTACATGGGTTGGCTAGACGGCTTAGTGCGAATGGCCCCGCCGCTGGAACTCCACTTATTTGGATACACAGTTCCACTAAATATTCTGATTCCAGGTTTAATCATTCCCGGAATTCTCTTTACCGGCTTAGCACTATATCCATTCATTGAAAGTTGGATAACTGGTGACAAGCGCGAACATCACCTACTAGATCGGCCACGAAACGTTCCGAACCGTACCGCTCTTGGCGTTATGTCTTTGACATTTATGTTGGTTGCTCTCTTAAATGGTGGAAACGACATTATTGCGACTACTTTCCATCTAAGCATTAATCAAATTATGTGGTTTAGTCGGATCGGGATTATCGTACTTCCACCTTTGGCGTTCGTTATTACCAAGCGAATCTGTCTTTCACTTCAGCGAGCTGATCGC
>RFRA01000035.1 GCA_009924725.1 Actinomycetota bacterium | reverse complement strand
ACCTTGCAAACTCCGAGGCCAGGTGAAATAGGGTTAGTTGAGAATCTCTTGGTTGACCGAGCATTTGTGATTGATCCATTAGAAGCGGCCATGTTCGGTGAATTAAATGAAGTGAAACCAACTGCGCCGCATTCAGTTTCCAACGCATTAGCGGCTGCGGGGCTAGCCCGAGCTATCGGGATTGACCATGAGGTAATTCGCGAAGCAATTAAGCAGTTTCGACCAGGCCGTCATCGCATCGAATTAGTGTTAGAACAGAACGGAATTCGCTGGATTGATGACTCCAAGGCAACCAATCCGCATGCCGCCCAAGCCTGCCTAATGTCAGAGTTGAGCGTGGTTTGGATAGCTGGGGGGCTCGCTAAAGGCGCCGAGATGAGTGATTTGATTGCCCAAGTAGGTTCACGATTGCGCGGTGTTGTTTTGATCGGCACTGATCGAGAGTTAATTGCCGATGAGCTGCAAACTAAATTTCCAAATGTGCCCTTGATCCGAGTAGATCCAAAACCTGGCCACGATCGAAGAAGCGCAAGTAATGATTTCATGGATCAGGTAGTTAGAGAGGCAAAACTTCTAGCCAATGTTGGCGACGCAGTTCTACTGGCACCAGCGTGTGCATCGATGGATCAATTTGTTTCATACGGCGATCGCGGTGATCGTTTTGCTAAATCAGTTCGAGAAATAGTGGGTAATAATGACAACGCAAGTTAAGCGCAGCAAGCTACTACAGCCATTTAATACTTTTGCGCTTTTTGCCATTTGCGTAACAGCTTTAAGTATCCTTGGTTTGGTAATGGTGTTCTCTGCCTCGACAATTTATTCGACCAAAGTAAATGGCAACACATATGGAACATTTATCAGACAACTTTTCTATCTGTTCATGGCTCTGCCATTTGGCTGGGTAGCAGCAAAGTTGCGACTTAATTTATGGCGGGCAATAGGCAGATTTTCACTATTGGTTTCACTCGGACTATTGGCGGTTTTGCTTATTCCAGGCGTTGGGCATGCAGTTAATGGAAACCGAAATTGGATTGGCATCGGACCATTTGTCGTTCAACCATCTGAGTTCGCTAAATTCCTGATGATTCTTTGGGCTGCAACCATGTTGGCCCAGTATGAAAATGCTGGAATTGTACGAACAAATGTATTAAAGCTAATTGTGCCCGGTTATTTTGGAGTTCTAATCTTTGTCTTAGCTGGTAGAGACTTAGGAACTGCTGCCGTAATCGGTGCAACAATGGCGGGTTTATTGTTTATTTCGGGAATCCCACTTCGACTTTTTGGCACGATTTCAGCGTTAGGTATGGCTGGCGTGAGTGTTTTAATTTTAAGTGCTCCCTATCGAGCAGCTCGATTCTTGGTTGTTTTTAACCCGTTTGCTGAAGGTGACTATAAGAATTATGGATGGCAACCAGCTCATAGTTTGATGGGTCTGGCAACAGGCGGATTATTAGGCGTTGGCCTAGGCGCCAGTCGGCAAAAATGGGGTTATCTAGCTGAAGCGCATACAGATTTTATCTTCTCGGTAATCGGTGAAGAGTTAGGACTACTGGGAACTATCGGAACCATTTTGCTTTTCTGCGGGTTAATTTTCGCAATTTTCCGAATCGCAATTCGCGCCAATGACCCAATGGTCAGATTTACCTGTGCCGGTATTGGTATCTGGATCTCAATACAGTGCTTCTTTAATATTGGTTCGGCAATTAGTTTGGTTCCAGTAGTTGGCGTAACGCTACCGTTAATTTCATATGGTGGCTCATCATTAATTGCTACCTACTTAGCACTAGGTTTTGTCTTAGGTGCTGCTCTTCGTGATCCTGAAGTCGCTCGTGGTATTCGAGAGTTTCGAAAGTCCAATTCTAAATGAAGATCGTTCTAGCCGGAGCTGGCACAGCTGGACATATCGAGCCAGCTTTAGCAGTTGCTGATGAGTGGCGAAAAGAATTTCCAAAGTGTGAGTTTGAGTTTGTCGGTACAACAGCAGGGCTTGAAAATGTTTTAGTCACTACTGCTGGATATAAATTAAGCACAATTCCAAAAGTTACAATGCCGCGATCATTATCTCTAGCGGGTTTATTAGCTCCATTTCGTTTTGCCCAAGCGCTTTCGAGATCGTTGCAGCTGGTAAATGGTGCTGACTGTGTAATCGGGTTTGGTGGTTATGTATCAGCTCCCACTTACTTAGCGGCAGCATTACGTCGAGTTCCATTTGTGGTGCATGAAGCAAATGCAATTCCTGGTTGGGCAAATAGGTTCGGGGCGCTTTTAGGTGGGGCGTTGGCAGTTGGTAAGCCAGTGAAAGCTGGAAAATTTAGAAAAGCCGAAGTTGTTGGCTTGCCACTTAAATCAGCGATTAGCGCGGCTATGGATAGTGCAAAAAGTGATTGGCCGACAGCGCGCCGCTCAGCAAAAGCAAAACTTGGACTCAAATCAGATAAACCTTTGCTGCTAGTTATGGGTGGATCCCAGGGTTCGGCTGCTATTAATTCAGTTATTGCGAATTCCCTTACTCAATTACTCACCGACTTTGAAGTAATTCACTCAGTTGGCGGAAAGAATCAACTACCACCAGCAACCGCTGGCTATCAGCCGGTTTCCTATATTGAAGATATGGCTACCGCCTACTTAGCTGCTGATCTAATCATCGGTCGAAGTGGCGCAATCACTTGCGCTGAAGTCAATGCACTGGGTAAGTATGCGATCTTTGTTCCGTTAGCAATTGGCAATGGTGAGCAATCCCGCAATGCTGACTTCCTAGTTGAACAAGGTCGCGCGCTGGTAGTCCCACAAAGTGAGTTAAACGCACAGTGGCTGCTAAAGAATTTGGCTAGCGCCGTGTCAAAATCTCAAGAATTTACCGCTGGAAATGAAAGTGATCGCGCCGCCGCCGCAAATATTGTTAAGTTAATGCGTCGTCATGCCAGAATTGATTAAATGAAGCCGAACCTAACTTTGCCAGAGTTGATTGGTAAACGCGTGCACTTCATCGGCATAGGTGGTGCTGGCATGAGCGGCTTAGCTCGCATTTCACTTTCACATGGCATCAAAGTTTCTGGCTCTGATGCCAAGGATTCAAATGTCGTAGTGGCCTTAACCGCACTTGGCGCGAAAGTTGCAGTAGGACATAAGGGCGATAACGTTGAAGGAGCAGATTTAGTTGTGTACTCAACTGCAATTTCTGAGAGTAATCCAGAGCGGTTGCGGGCGATTGAATTAGGAATACCAGTTATCGCACGAGCAACTGCATTAGCACTTTTGATGTCAGAGGCTAAGAGTATTGCAGTCGCCGGTACGCACGGAAAAACAACAACTTCATCGATGCTCACTGTTGCGCTTCAAGCAACAGGTGCCGATCCATCTTTTGCTATCGGAGGCACGATTACAGCATCTGGCTCCAATGCACATCGTGGTACTGGCGAGTTCTTTGTGGCCGAAGCCGATGAATCAGATGGCTCTTTCGTTGCTTATCATCCGTTTGGCGCGATAATTACAAATATTGAATACGATCATGTCGACTTCTTTGCTGATGAGAGCGCGGTTTTTGCGGTATTTGAGGATTTCATTACAACCATCGATAGCGAAGGTTTCTTAATTTATTGCAATGACGATAAAGGTGCCCGAAAGCTGGGCAGTTCAGTTACCAGCAAACGTACCTATACTTACGGCACCTCACCAGATTCTGATTTAGTCATTGATCAAATATCTCTTTTACCTCTTGGTTCAAGCGGACGAGCTATCTGGCATGGAAAAGTTATTGGCAAACTAGAACTAAACGTTCCCGGCCACCACAACTTAATGAATGCAGCAGCCGCATTGGCAGCCGGAATAGTTCTTGAGCAAAACCCTGGTGAAATGATTGATGGCTTAGCAACTTTTAAAGGCGCAGGCAGACGTTTTGAAATTAAAGGAACCGTAAATGGAACTCGCGTAATTGATGACTATGGTCACCATCCAACTGAAATCGAAGTGACTTTAACTGCTGCGCGTAGATTTGCGGGTGATGGCCGCCTAATCGTAGTTTTCCAGCCCCATCGATATTCACGTACTAAAGCTTTCATTGAAAATTTTGCCGCCGCCTTAGATTTAGCGGACGAAGTTATCGTGCTTGAAATTTATGCCGCTAGCGAGAAGCCGATAGCCGGGATAAGTTCAGCAGCGATTGTTGAAAGAATGAAGCATGGCAAATTCATTCCAAACTTTATGGCCGCAGTTGAAGCAGTTGTTAATTCAGCCAAACCTGGTGATGTGATAATTACGCTTGGAGCTGGTGACGTAAGTTCGTTGGCCCCGATTATCGTAGAAGAACTAGCCAAATAGATGTTCCTACGAAAGCATCGACTTTTTACGCTTCTAGCCATCCTTCTAACAACCGGACTTGCCTATCTACTTGGTTGGTCGGATGTTCTAACAATCAAAGAGATTAGTTATTCCGGTGCGCCAACGAAAAATAGTGAAGCAGCTGTAAAGAGTTTGGCCAATATACAAATTGGTGAACGGCTGGCAAGAATTCAAACGCGTAAAGTCGCAGCGCGCTTACAAACTTTGCCATGGGTTAACAACGCGGATATTTCACGTAACTGGACTTCTGGAAAAGTAGTGGTTGCAGTAACAGCTCGGGTACCGATTGCAACTTTTAATGGGCAATTGATGGATGCAACAGGTGAAAGATTTGAGTTGCCAGGCGGTTATAAAGCTAAATTGCCTTCGGTTTTTGCCAGAGATGCCAAGAGTGGTTTAGCTGCAATCAGATTATTTACGAAATTGCCAACAGAATTCTCAACCCGCACTTCAGCCTTTACTGCGACTTCTCCAGAAAATATTAATTTCAAAATTGTCGAAGGAAAGCGATCGCTAATGGTTATCTGGGGATCCGATGTTGAAATAGATCTGAAACTAAAGGTATATAAGGCTTTAGTGGCACTGCCGGAGAATTCAATAATCAATAGAATTGATCTAACTGAACCTCGTTCGCCAATTGTGAAATGAATTTTTGTTGAAAATATAGTTAAAATAAAAAATAAAAAAGATGCGTGGCGGTCTTTGCCTACCTGACCTACAAAGAATAGTTTCGCCTATATATCAGGCGTAACAGTGATTCTCAACTTGAGGTTTACTGTTCTTTAGGAGGATAAAAAGTGGCTTCACCACAGAATTATTTAGCGGTCATCAAAGTTGTCGGAGTTGGTGGCGGTGGAGTTAATGCAATTAATCGCATGATCGACGTTGGTTTAAAAGGTGTCGAGTTCATTGCAATTAATACTGATGCGCAACATTTATTAATGAGTGATGCTGATGTGAAATTAGATATCGGTCGCAAATCAACTAAAGGTCTTGGTGCAGGTGCTGCACCTGAAAAAGGTCGCGAAGCTGCACTAGATCACGCCGATGAAATTGAAGAAATTTTGCGCGGCGCAGATATGGTTTTTGTAACTGCGGGTGAAGGTGGAGGCACGGGCACCGGTGGTGCGCCAGTTGTGGCAAAGATTGCTCGCGATCTAGGTGCGTTGACAATTGGTGTTGTAACTCGTCCATTTAGTTTTGAAGGAAAGATTCGCCAATCACAAGCCGATATTGGAATCGAAGAACTTCGCAGCGAAGTAGATACTTTGATTGTTATTCCAAATGATCGCTTGTTGGCAATTAGTGATCGCAGCATTACCGCAGTTGATGCATTTAAATCAGCCGATCAAGTTCTGCTCTCAGGCGTTCAGGGAATAACTGAGATCATCACGCAACCAGGTTTAATTAACTTGGACTTCGCCGATGTTAAAACCGTTATGACCGATGCTGGTTCTGCACTGATGGGAATCGGATCTGCGCGTGGTGAAGATCGCGCTCGTCGAGCTGCCGAATTGGCAATTTCCAGCCCGTTACTTGAAGCATCAATTGATGGCGCAATGGGGGTATTGCTTTCCGTTGCTGGCGGATCAGATTTAGGTCTCTTTGAAATTAACGAAGCTTGCGAGCTGGTACAGGCTTCAGCCCATCCAGAAGCACGCATAATCTTTGGTACCACGATTGATGATGCGCTAGGTGACGAAGTGCGAATCACTGTTATTGCAGCTGGCTTCTCTGGGGGAGAGCCAAAGAAGGTTTCAATTCCAGTAATTGATGCAGCTGCCCTTTCTGGCAACGCTAATCCTCTACCCGTTAATGATCCAATTTCGGTGGCACTCGATCTTGATGCGGATCGACCTTTGCGTCCACGCGTAAAGTTTGAAGAGCTAGTTTCTGAAGATGATATTGATGTGCCTGACTTTATGAAATAGAAATGGATAGCTTCTTCACTAATCGCCATGGTGGTTTTAGCCATGGCGATTATTCTTCCTGGAACTTGGCGAGCCATGTTGGAGATGATCCAGCAGCTATCGAACTAAATCGAGCGAAGTTACATAAGCAAGTTGGCAATTTTGCAATTATGTCGCAAGTTCATGGTGACACCGTTGTAGTAGTCAATGAAAATTCCGGTGAAGTCCCAGTTGCCGATGCGTTAATTACTGCAAACCCAGATTTAGCTTTGGTTGTCATGGTGGCTGATTGCATACCATTGCTCTTGCGGAGTGAAGAATTAGTAGCAGCAGTACATGTCGGAAGAGCGGGGCTTATGAATTCCGTTGCCTTAAAGACAGCTACCAAGATGCGCGAACTTGGAGCGACCCAAATTTCTGGTTTGATTGGGCCAGCTATTTGCGGCAGCTGCTATGAAGTTCCACTGGGTTTACACGATCAAGTAAGTGCAGTGCACCCGATAGCAAGTAGTAAAACTACTATCGGCACGCCAGCGTTAGATTTACCTAACGCGCTAATTGCGGCTCTCGCGGCAGTCGATGTTCCAGTTGAAAATTTAAGTCGTTGCACGCTAGAAGATGAAAGTTATTTTTCTTATCGTAGGAATCAAGTAACTGGACGTCAAGGTGGGGTTATCAAATTATGAGTAATCGCAAAGAAGAGATTGCTCATAATTTGCAGGTAGTCAAAGAGCGAATCAGTGCTGCTGCAAAGTCAGCAAGTAGAGACCCGGCTGAGATTAAGTTGATCGTAGTAACTAAGACTTTTCCTATTTCTGATCTCGAGATTCTTCGTGAATTAGGCGAATCACAGTTCGGTGAAAATCGAGATCAAGAAGCTGCGCCCAAAGCTGAATTAGTGTCGGCAACTTGGCATTTCCAAGGCCAGATCCAAAGCAATAAAATTAAATCTATCTGCGAGTGGGCTGATGTAATTCATTCAATTTCTAGCGAAAAAGAGATCTTAAAATTCGGCCAAAGCCCGCGTAAACATCAAGTTTTCTTGCAAGTCTCCCTAGATGGTCAAGCGGGTAGAGGGGGTGCTAGTCCGGCTGAATTGGCTCAATTAGCTGACCTAGTAAATGAGAGTAACAACCTAGAACTTTTGGGACTGATGGCAGTTGCGCCCTTAGGACTTGAGCCGGAAAAAGCATTTGCGGATTTGGCCCTGATAAAACAGGGGTTTGCCGAACAATTCCCAAATTCAAATTTTTTATCTGCGGGCATGAGTGGCGATTTCGAAGCCGCCATTAAGCACGGTGCGACACATATTCGAGTAGGTAGTTCAATCCTCGGTTCCAGATCACCCCACTAGTAACCTTCTCACATGGCATTTTCAGTAGGGAGGCGCGCACAATTGGCGAGCAGTATCGCGAAGGTAATCCAGTAATTATGAATCTAAGTGATATGGAAGAAACCGAGCGCAAGCGCTTAGTGGACTTCGCAAGTGGTTTGGTATTCGGCCTTCACGGAAGCATTGAACGCGTAACATCAAAAGTATTTTTGCTTTCACCAGAAAATGTCAGTGTCAGCAACGATGCAAAGACTGCAGCCGCAGAAGCATCTTTTTTCAACCAGAGCTGATTCTTAGATGTTTAGTATTGGCGGCTTGATCGCCGATTTACTGCAACTCTTTTTACTCTGCTTGTTTCTTCGATTAATTCTGGATTATGTCCGCATGGCTAAGCCTGATTGGCGGCCACGCGGAGTTCTTCTAATTGCGGCAGATTTTATTTATGCCGTAACCGACAAGCCACTTGGTTTCGTTCGTCGCTTTGTGAAGCCACTTCGAATCGGTGGAATAAGCATCGATCTATCAATGCTGATTCTCTTCATCGTGATTTCGCGAGTCGCTCCGCTGCTGCGCGCTTTTTAGTTAGCTCTGCTTGACTAACTTAACCGTTAAACCAAGTTCGTTTTCTCCCAAACTAAGTGCGCCATCTGCCTGCATTTGGGTAGCAAGTACTTCGCCTTGGATATGCAACAAGTCTGATGCGATAGCAGTCATAACATCGGCGTTGGCGTTGTACGAGACATTGATTCGGTCAGAGATTTCAAAACCATTAGTTTTGCGAGCATCTTGAATAAATCGCACAACTTCGCGCACTAGCCCAGCACTAATAAGGGCCGGACTTAGCGCTAAATCAAGAGCAACGCTCTCGCCATCATGGCTAGCCACATTCCAACCACTTTTCGGAGTTTCGGTTACGACTAAGTCATCTAAGGTAATTTCCCACGAGCCAACTTTCGCTGATGCGTTAGCACGCAGCGTTGCCACTAATTCAGTCGGGTTTTTGGTGGAAATTGCTTTAGCAATATCTTGTACCGCACCACCAAATTTCGTACCCAACGTGCGGAAGTTCGCCTTAATTGAGATATCAACTAGTTCGCCATCAGCGCTTGCGATATCTTCTAGATTGATCACATTTAACTCTTCGGCGATCTGTTCTTTCATTG
>RFRA01000034.1 GCA_009924725.1 Actinomycetota bacterium | reverse complement strand
GCGCGGCTCCGCCATTTTCAGCTTCCCAGGCTCGGCGGCCGGCTAATAATTCAAGACCGCGTTCGATAGTCATCGCTTCGACCGTATCACCACGGCGAAGAGTCGCGTTGGTTTCGCCATCGGTTACATACATTCCGAACCGACCATCCTTAATAATTAAAGGTTTCTGAGTAGTTGGATCAATTCCCAATTCTTTTAATGGCGGCTTAGCAACTCCACGTCGTCGTTCTTTTGGTTTGGAATAAATCTCAAGCGCTTCATCCAAGGTAATTGAAAACAATTGATCTTCGGAAGTTAAGGTGCGCGAATCAGCACCAGCTCTTAAGTAAGCACCGTATCGACCATTTTGCACTGTGATTTCGTCACCAGCTGAGTTTGTGCCGAGAGTACGTGGCAGCGATAAAAGTTGTAGTGCGTCTTCGTAAGTAATCGTGTCGAGTGTCATCGTTGAAAGTAGTGAGGCTGTTTTTGGCTTCGGATCATCAGCTTTCTTACGCTTCTTTTTCACACCCTCTACAACTGGTACTTCTGGAAAAACTTCGGTTACATAAGGACCGAAGCGTCCACTCTTAGCAATGATCGGCAAATTAGTTGTTGGGTCAATTCCTAATTCACGTTCACCTGAAGGAGCAGCAAGAAGTTCAATTGCTTTAGCCAAAGTTAATTCGTCTGGGGCTAAAGATTCAGGAACGTTAGCCAGTTTACGAGTTTCACCTTCGCCTTCTTGCAGATAAGCCCCATATCGACCAACCCGAATTTCTATTTCAGGTGAAAGGCGCATCGTATTTACTTCACGCGCATCAATAGCGCCTAAGTCAGCTGATAGTTCATTTAAGCCAGGTTCGCCATCGTGGCCATAAAAGAAATCGCGTAACCAATCAACGCGCTTTGCTTGACCGCTTGCGATCTTGTCAAGATCTTCTTCCATGCTGGCGGTAAATTCGTAATCGACTAATTTTGTGAAGTGTGTTTCGAGCAATCCAGTAACTGAGAAAGCTAAGAAAGTGGGCACCAAAGCTCGGCCACGCTTTGAAACATAACCACGGTCTTGAATCGTTGCAATAATCGATGCAAAAGTTGAAGGTCGGCCGATGCCTAATTCTTCTAACTTCTTAACTAGCGTTGGTTCGGTATAACGAGCTGGTGGCTTCGTTTCGTGCCCTTCGCAACTGTATTCCTCAACCTTTACGCTCTGCCCGACGCTCATAGCTGGCAAGCGTTTATCTTCGGATTCTTCGCCTTCTTTTTCATCAGCTAAATCATCGTAAGCTGCTAGAAATCCAGGGAAAGTAATTACTGAACCATTTGCACGGAAAATTGTTTCGCGACTATCGCTAGTTTCGGCATCGAAGTCAACCCGCATCTGCATTTTCTTAGCATCGGCCATTTGTGATGCCACTGTGCGTTTCCAGATTAGGTCATACAAAGCAAACTCATCGCGTGAGAGTTCTGGTGCTAGCTCACCTGGAGTTTTAAAACTTTCACCAGCAGGGCGAATCGCTTCGTGTGCTTCTTGGGCATTTTTTGTTTTACCTACATAAACTCTTGGCGCATCTGAAACATGGTCGGCACCATAAAGTGCTTTAGCTGATTCGCGCGCCGCAGTTATTGCTTGTGCTGAAAGATTTACCGAGTCAGTACGCATGTAAGTGATGTAGCCGTTTTCATACAAACGTTGTGCAATACGCATTGTGATCTGCGCGCCCCAACCTAATCGGCTGCCAGCATCTTGCTGCATAGTTGAAGTAGTAAAAGGTGGTTTTGGACGTTCAGTACGAGGAGATTCCTCCATTGATTTAACTACTAATGGCGCAGCCGTCAGCGCCGCAACTAAAGATCTGGCAGCGGTTTCATCAAGTAACAAAATATTGGCAAGTGATTTTTCTTTTACTGCACCATCTGCGCCGAAATCTGCCGTTGTTGCCACTCGCTTGCCATCAACACTTAGCAGGCGAGCATTAAAACCTAATTCACACTTAGCAGTTAAATCCCACCAAGCTGAAGAAATAAAAGCCATGCGTTCGCGTTCTTTTTCTACAATTAGTCGAGTCGCAACTGATTGCACGCGACCGGCTGAGATGCGAGGCATTACTTTTTTCCAGAGCACTGGAGATAGGCGATAGCCAAATAGTCGATCAAGAACTCGGCGGGTTTCCTGCGCATCAATTAAGTCATAATCAAGATCACGAGTATTTTCTACTGCGCTTTGAATTGCCTCTTTAGTAATTTCATTGAAAACCATGCGCTTAATCGGGATCTTTGGCTCAAGCACTTCGACTAAGTGCCAGGCAATCGCTTCACCTTCGCGGTCTTCATCGGTTGCCAGAATTAGCTCTTCGGCATCTTTCATCAACGCCTTAAGTTCGGCAACTTTGGCTTTCTTATCGGGATTAATTACATAAAGTGGCGCGAAATCTTCTTCAATATTTACGCCCTCTTTAGCCCAAGCTATCTTTTTATACTCTTTAGGAATATCGGCTGCGCGTTGAGGTAGATCGCGAATATGGCCGACGCTAGCCTCGACGACATAATCATCGCCGAGGTAGCCGCCAATTTTGCGTGCTTTAGCCGGTGATTCAACAATCACTAGCTTCTTTAATACACGCGCCATTAATTTCCTAAGTTAGCTCTGGGGAAAAGCTGAAGTTAGCCGAATTGGTATTAGTAAATAATCGAAGTTGATTGACGACGATTACGTACTAGCGCTGCAACGATTACTAGCGCTGCAACAATTCCAATCAGAGTGCTGGTGCTTTCGCGACCACCAAGTGCTAGGCCAACGATTGCTGGCGTAATTAGAAGACCAACCAAGTTCATAACTTTGATCAGTGGGTTTATTGCAGGACCTGCAGTATCTTTGAATGGATCACCAACAGTGTCACCAACGATAGTTGCAGTGTGTGCATCTGATCCCTTGCCGCCGTAATTACCATCTTCGACCATCTTCTTAGCGTTATCCCAAGCTCCGCCTGAGTTAGATAAGAAAACCGCCATCAGTGTTCCGGTGCCGATTGCGCCAGCTAGGTAAGCACCTAGTGCGCCAACGCCGAGACCAAAACCAACTGCAATTGGTGCCATAACCGCAAGTAAGCCAGGTGTTGCAAGTTCACGAAGTGAATCGCGAGTACAAATATCAACTACGCGACCGTATTCTGGCTTTTCAGTACCCTTCATAATTCCTGGGTGTAGTTTAAATTGGTTTCGAACTTCCATAACTACCGCACCAGCTGCGCGAGATACTGCATTGACTGCTAGACCTGAGAACAGGAACACCACTGCAGCGCCGATGATTAGACCGACCAAGTTGCGTGGGTCAGCAACATCAAGAATTCCTTGGAATTGCAGATTTGTTACTAGATCTACGGTGGTCGAGCCAGCTTCAATTACCGCCAATTTAATTGCATCAGTAAAGGCACCGAAAAGCGCAGTTGCAGCAAGTACTGCAGTTGCGATTGCGATTCCCTTAGTGATTGCCTTTGTGGTGTTTCCAACTGCATCAAGTGAAGTAAGAATCTGTGCGCCTTCGCCCTTTACATCGCCAGACATTTCTGCAATTCCTTGCGCGTTATCTGAAATAGGACCGAAAGTATCCATCGCCACGATTACACCAACAGTTGTTAGCAAGCCAGTTCCGGCCAAAGCGATCGCAAGAAGTGAAAGCACAATTGAACCGCCACCTAACATGAAGGCACCGAATACTGCAGCTGCGATTAGCAGAGCGCTGTAAACAGCCGATTCAAAACCAACTGAAATACCCGCCAAAATAACGGTTGCGGCGCCGGTTTGTGATGAGGCGGCAACGTCATTAACTGGACGCTTTCCAACTTCAGTAAAGTAACCAGTTAGTAATTGAATTGCAGCAGCTAAACCAATACCGATTAGAACTGCGCCAATTGCCAAGATGCGAGGGTTGGTATCACCAAACTCGCTGATCTTCTCTGGAGCTAAACCAACTAGCTCACTAAAGCTCGCTGGCAAATATGTAAATGTTGCAAGCGCGGTAAGAACTGCGCTGATGATTGCAGATAAGAAGAATGAGCGGTTAATTGCAGTCATTGCATTCTTATCTGTTGAGCGTAAGCGAGTAAGGAAGATGCCGATTACCGCAGTGACGATACCAATTGCTGGCACGATCAATGGATAAACCAAACC
Organism: Actinomycetota bacterium; assembly: GCA_009924725.1. Lineage (GTDB taxonomy): Bacteria > Actinomycetota > Actinomycetes > Nanopelagicales > Nanopelagicaceae > Planktophila. The sequence continues at coordinate 4,711 of RFRA01000034.1, read as the reverse complement.
AGCGTTACCGAGTCCAGCTTTTCCAAGAATTAGAGCTGCAACCAGAGTTACCGCATATGACTCAAATAAGTCAGCCGCCATACCAGCACAGTCACCAACGTTGTCGCCTACGTTATCTGCAATAGTTGCTGGGTTACGTGGGTCATCTTCCGGAATACCTTTTTCAACTTTACCAACTAGGTCAGCGCCAACGTCAGCTGCCTTTGTAAAGATACCGCCGCCAACGCGCATAAACATCGCGAGCATTGCCGCACCAAAACCAAAACCTTCAAGAACAGCTGGCGCTTGTTCGCGGTAGATAATCACAACAAGTGATGCGCCAACCAAACCAAGACCAACAGTTGTCATACCAACCACGCCACCAGTGCGGAAAGCAATCTGCACTGCGCGCTCAGCATTCTTTTGACGTGCGGCCTCAGCAACGCGCACGTTTGCGCGAACCGCTAGCCACATACCGTTGTATCCAACGAGCGCGCTAAATACAGCGCCAAGTAAGAAGAAGATCGAGCGACCGATACGAATATCAGCAGCTCCTGGGAGTGCGAAAAGAAGAACGAAAACAATCGCTACGAAGTAGGAAAGGGTGCGGAACTGACGAGCTAGATAAGCCGCCGCTCCTTCTTGAACTGCGCCGGCAATTTCCTTCATCTTTTCGGTGCCTTCACCTTGTGCCAAAACTTGAGCACGAAGCGCATAAGCGATTCCGAGTGCCACAAGTGAAATGGCTAGAACTACATATACATAGGTGAGGTTATTTCCAGTTACTTGAACGAGTGAGGCGTTTGCCCGCATCTTGTCTCCTCCGTTGGAGAGTCAGGGGGCGCTAATTGCCCACAAAGTTGCCTGAGTTTACGCATACCCCCCTACTGATTGGCAAATACACCTATCTATTACATGAGATTTACTCGACTAGGCGAAACTATTGGAACAAAGGCGGCAACGGACTAGGGTCTTTTCCTATGGATATTGGAACTCTCTTTGACCCAAATTCGATTGTGGCCGATCTAGGCTTACTTGGCATCTTGGCCATTTTGTTCGCCGAGACTGGCCTCTTGGTTGGGCTTGCTTTCCCTGGTGACTCGCTCCTTTTCATTGCCGGGTTAGCGGCTTCAGGCTCAGCCGCTGCGCTTTTAGGTGGAGTTCAGTTATCGCCAGCAGCTCTTTTTATTGGGGCGCCGTTGGCTGCAATTACCGGATCGCAACTTGGTCACTTCATTGGGGCTAGGTACGGGCGCAAATTGTTTGACCGAAAAGACGGTCGCTTCTTTACCCAGGCCAGAGTCGCTTCGACCGAAAAATGGCTAGCTAAATACGGTATCGGCAAAGCCATTGTTTTGGCGCGTTTCATTCCATTTATCCGCACTTTGATTAATCCAATGTGTGGAGTTGTTGGTATCCCAGCTAGAAAATTTTTTATCTGGAATGTTATCGGTGCAATTATCTGGACTGATGGCGTGATTGCACTTGGTTATGTACTCGGAAATAAAATAGAAGGTTCAGTAGATAAATACCTGCTGCCAATTATCGGTTTAATTGTTATTGCTAGCTTGGCGCCAATCGCCCTAGAAGTTATTCGTGAAATACGTACAAAACGCCACTTGAGTTGATTTAAAGACTTAAGTTAATTTAAAGACCTAGGTCTGCTAACTGGTAAGCAGCGCGGTATTCAAAGCCAGCTTCATCTATTTTTGGTTTTGCACCGCGTTCCACAATAACTGCCACGCCAACCACTATTGCACCGGCTTCTTGAAGAGCTTCAACTGCTGTCAATACTGAACCGCCAGTAGTCGAAGTATCTTCGACTGCTAATACGCGGCGACCTTTTACATCTGGCCCTTCAATACGGCGTTGTAGCCCGTGCGCTTTTTCAGCTTTGCGAACCACAAAAGAATCAAGCTTGCGACCTTGTTGTGCGGCTACATGCATCATCGCAGTCGCAACTGGGTCAGCACCAAGTGTTAATCCGCCGACAGCTTCGTAATCTAAATCTTTGGTTAGTTCGAGCATCACAGCGCCAACCAGCGGGGCTGCTACGGAATCAAGGGTCACACGGCGCAAATCAACGTAGTAATCGGCTTCTTTGCCGGACGACAAAATGACTTTGCCATGTACTACTGCTTTGTTCAGGATCTCTTCTCGGAGAATTTCGTGTGAGTTCATGTATGTACCTTACCTAACGCCTGCAAATCACCTACATTTACAGTTATGGAAACTGACCGGTTAGAGATCGCACGGCTCTACCACCGCTTTGGTTTCGGCCCACGCCCTGGTGAATTTAAAGCTGCTTTAGATAGCGGACTAAGCGCTACAAAAACCGCACTTTTGAACGTACCTGCCGTTGATTTAGGGGCGGCTCAGGTGGCTGAACCAAATATTACAAATCTAGGACCGCGTCCTGGTCAGAATACAAATGCGTTAATTGAATTCAATATTGCGCTTCGCCAACAAACTCGAGCACTGCCAATTTGGTGGCTAGACCGAATGGTTCTTTCTGATCATTCATTAACTGAACGCATGACTTGGTTTTGGCATGGTCATTGGGCAACTTCAATTAGCAAAATTAATTTTGCATACCCGATGTATCTTCAAAATCAAACCTTGCGCAAGCATGCCGTTGGAAATTTCAAAGACTTGTCACTTGCAATGATAAATGATGGTGCTCTGCAAGATTGGCTCGACGGTGGGGCAAATACTGTAAAAGCGCCAAACGAAAATTTAGCCCGTGAGTTGATGGAGTTATTTCTACTCGGAGTAAATCGTTACACCGAAAACGATGTCCGTGAATTAGCAAGAGCTTTGACTGGTTACCAAATTGAACCATGGTCAGGTAAAGTAATTTTTAATTCAAAACGTTTTGATGCAAACTCAAAAACAATCTTGGGGTCGAGTGCTAACTTCGATGGACCAAAAGCTACTTCTTGGTTACTTTCCCAGGCAGACTGTGCAAAATTTATTGCGGAGAGAATTTGGTTTAGATTTATCTCTAGCACTAACTCACTTCCTGCAAACAACTCTTTAGAGAGTGCATTCGTTAATCGTGACATCAATTCAATTTTATTAGCTGCTACCGATAGCAAAGTCCTTAGTGACCCAAATAATTCTGTTGTTAAGGCACCAGTTGAATGGTTTGCAAGCGTTGCCCGCTATTTGAAATTGACCCCATCGGCACTGAAAACCCCAGCCCAACTACTTAACTATTTAGATAAGTTGGCTCAGGTTCCATTTAACCCGCCAAATGTAGGTGGTTGGCCGACAGATGAATCTTGGTTGAGTTCGGCTAGTGCGCAATACCGACTTCAATTTGCTGGCTGGCTGGTTAAACAAGCGGATTTAAGTGCTTTAACTGCAGTTGCCCCTAACAAGCGAGTTCTCTGGTTGCAAGATGAACTAGGCATTCTAGTTTTTAGTAATCGCACTCGAATTGCACTAGATGGCGAGAAGAATAATCCAGCCCAATTACTGCAGTTAGCAATTTGCAGCCCAGAATATATCGTGAGCGCGTAGGGAGAACTGATGGATACTTTAACTCGTCGTAAATTTCTTCAACTATCTGGTGCCGCGACGGTTGGTGCAGTCGCGCCGATGTTGACCCTTGACGAAATTGCAGCTGCTGCGTCAAGCCGACCACTTCCGCTGGGCACACCAATTTTGATTATGGTCACCCTTTATGGTGGAAATGATGGACTAAATACAGTTGTGCCTTATACCGATCCAATTTATTTCTCATCGCGACCAGATATTTCTTACGCACCAGAGAAAGTTTTGAAATTAGATGAGCAATTAGGTTTAAACCCGGCCATGACTGGAATCAAGTCCATGTGGGATCAGAAGAAAGTAGCAATTGTCCGTGGTGTTGGTTATCCAAGACCCGATCATTCACACTTTACTTCAATGGCGATTTGGCAAAGTGGTGCACCAGTGTCCAGATTAAATAGCGGTTGGTTAGGTCGTTGGGTTGAATCACAAGAATTAGATCCTATGTTGGCAATTAGTTTGGGCTCGGTGTTGCCACCTTTGCTTGCTGGCGAAAAAAGATCTGGCTCTGTTCTGCCACTTGGTGGCTTAGTTATTCCAACCGGCGCTTTTGGAAAAGATTGCCAAAAGTTGAGTCAGGTTGTCTCATCCGATAACAAACTAATGGCGGCGGCCGCGACATCAATGCGTGATTTATTTGAAGTTTCTAGCACCGTTACCCCAATTTTAAAGATGCCCGCACCGGTAGCCGATGATTTACCTACTGCAAACGGTGGAAACGCTGGCGGCGATTCGAATCTATCGCAACAGTTAGATGTAGTCGCCAAGCTCATTGCGGCAGGCTCACCAACGCGAGTCTGGTCGGTTTCACTTGGTGGATTTGATACTCATGCAAATGAAGCAAACGCGCAAGCCGCCTTACTTGGCACAGTTTCGACAGCGTTGACTAGATTTGCAAGTCAAATGAAAAATACTTCCCGCGGTAAAGATATTGTCACCATGGTTTATTCCGAGTTCGGTCGTCGCGTAAAGGGAAATGCTTCGCAAGGCACCGACCACGGAACTGCTGGGCCAGTATTTTTAATTGGCGATCGCGTAAAAGGCGGTTTCTATGGCGACCAACCATCACTCTCAAAATTAATTGGTGGTGATTTAGCAGTGACTTCAGATTTCCGAGATATTTATGCCGCCGTTTTAGAAGATCTTTTGAAAACCCCAGCTGAAAAAGTTCTAGCCG
>RFRA01000033.1 GCA_009924725.1 Actinomycetota bacterium | reverse complement strand
ATGATGGGTATTCAAGCGATTAAAGGTGTCGAAGTTGGCGATGGATTTACCACGGCAACTCGTCGTGGTTCAGTAGCACATGATGAAATTGAGCGCGGTCCAGACGGTGCCATCCGTCGTCGTACTGACCGAGCAGGTGGCACTGAAGGCGGCATGTCTAATGGGGAAATCTTGCGCGTGCGGGCTGCAATGAAACCTATTTCCACAGTTCCAAAAGCGTTAGACACTATTGATGTTAAGACTGGTGAGGCAGCAAAGGCGATTAACCAGCGCTCTGATGTTTGCGCCGTGCCAGCTGCTGGAGTTGTAGCCGAAGCGATGGTTGCACTTGTACTCGCTGAAGCAGTGCTCGAAAAATTCGGGGGCGACAGTGTTGGTGAGACTAAGCGCAATTTCGAAAGCTACATCGCGCACCTATCGATAAAATGAGCAACCAGATTATTCTGATTGGCCCACCGGGTGCCGGAAAGAGCACTATTGGCCATTCGTTAGCAAAGAAATTGAAAGTTAAATTCGCTGATACTGATTCCCTGATCGAAGCTAAATTGGGTAAGAAAATCTCCGACATATTTGTTGATTTGGGCGAACCAGTTTTCCGTAGCGAGGAATTGATTGTGTTATCCGAAGTTTTGCAATCAGATAATGGCGTTGTCTCACTCGGGGGAGGTGCTCCTATCTCACCGCAAGCTCAAGAATTGCTACGTAACAGTGGCGCGACCATAATTTTTCTGGATATTTCGCTCGGAAAAGCTGCCGCTCGCGTTGGTTTCAATCGTGATCGTCCGCTTTTGTTGGGAAATCCACGGGCCCAATGGAACGAACTGATGAGTTCGAGACGTCCAATTTATGAGAGTCTCGCAACCGCAGTAGTGCCAGTTGATGATCGTACTGTTAATGAAATCTGTGCTGACATTTTCGCGGTGGCCTAATGAATAGGATTTCAATTACGGCTGATCGTAATTATGAAGTTGTTATTGATATTGACTGGCAGAAAGCGATCGAGCCATATTTAGCAAATCGCGGTCAAGTAGCCGTAATTGTTTCGGAGACTATGCGCGATCGCATTGTAAATCTGCCAGTTACAGATGCGCAGATACACATTTTCACAGTGCCAGATTCTGAAGCGGGTAAGTCTTTTAGTACCTACCAAAAAGTACTGGATTGGTTAGGGGCTGCTGGTTTCACACGGAACGACTTGATTGTGGCGGTAGGCGGCGGAGCTGTTACAGATTTATCTGGTTTTGTCGCCAGCAGTTGGTTACGTGGCATTGATTGGGTGGCCGTTCCGACGACACTGGCAGCGATGGTTGATGCGGCAGTTGGCGGAAAGACCGGAATCAATAGTGAGTACGGCAAGAATTTAATTGGTTCCTTTTATTCACCGATTGCAGTATTAGTAGATCTTGCCTGGCTCGATTCCTTGAGTGATCGCGACTTCGCCGCTGGTTTAGCCGAGGTAATTAAGTGTGGTTTTATTGTAGATGCCAAGATTGTTGAACTTCTTAAAGAGAAAAATTTGTTTGAAGTTCGTAGTGATCGTGGTTTGACGCTAGAACTTATAACCCGTTCAATTACGGTTAAGGCAAAAGTCGTTAGTGGCGATTTTAAAGAAAGCTTTGATCGTGAAATCTTGAACTACGGTCACACGCTAGGTCACGCCATCGAATTGCATAGTAAGTACACGTTGCGACATGGCGAATGCGTTTCGATTGGACTGGTATTCGCCGCAAATCTGGCGAATCAGTGCGGCATCCTCGCCGATCAGGAAACTGATTTACACCGGGAGATTCTAAGTAATCTTGGATTGCCTACCTCATATGAGAGTCGTCATTGGTCAGAGCTGCGGGCAAATATGGCCATCGACAAGAAATCACGATCTGGCACATTGCGATTTGTAGCAATCAGCGAAATTGGCGAGACGCTACGAATTGAAGCGCCAAGTGAAAGCGACTTACTCGCAGCATATGAGAGGCTTGGCTCATGAAAATTTTGGTGATTAATGGTCCGAACCTGGCCCGGTTAGATATTCGCGACTCGAGCATTTATGGGGATTTCAATTACCCGCAACTTAAGTCTTTCATTGAAGAGTCTGCCAAAAGCCAGGGTTTTGCAGCAGATGTTCGACAAAGCGATGATGAGGCGACCATCATTTCTTGGTTACATGAAGCTGCCGATAATTCAACGCCAGTAATCATCAACCCAGCTGCATTTACACATTATTCATATGCGATTCGTGACGCGGCTGAATTAGTTAAGTCGCCACTAATTGAAGTGCACTTATCTAATCCCTTGGCCCGCGAAGAGTTTCGTCACACCTCAGTTATTTCTGGTGTCGCAAACGGGACAATCGGCGGTTTTGGGCCAAATTCATATGCTTTGGCGATCTCAGCGCTTAAGGGCCTAATTAAGTAATCATTAACAAATTGATTAAGCAGGTGCGGATTTAAGTATTCGTACGAATATTGGGTATCCTGATCACCTATTCGAGCCCACCGAACTGCGGTGGCTAACAGTTTGCGTACAGTTTCGCAATAAGGGGAGTTTCCAAGTGGCAACCACGAGTGATCTTAAAAATGGCATGTGTCTTGATATTGAAGGTTCACTTTGGACGGTAATTGAATTCCAACATGTTAAACCTGGCAAAGGTCCAGCGTTCGTGCGCACCAAGATGCGTCAAGTTCTAACTGGCAAAGTGGTAGAAAAGACCCTAAATGCTGGCGTCAAAATCGATATTGCTATTCTAGAAAAGCGTGAGATGCAGTTCCTTTACAAAGAGGGCGAAGATTTCGTATTCATGGATAACAAGACTTACGATCAAATGAATATCTCTGCGGCAACTGTTGGCGATGCCGCCAATTACATGCTGGAAAATACTGAAGCAATTGTGGCAATTCATGAGAATAATCCACTTTACATTGAGTTACCAGCTTCAGTTCAATTGACTGTGACTTATACCGAGCCAGGTTTGCAGGGTGATCGCTCTTCAGGTGGTACCAAGCCAGCAACCGTTGAGACTGGAATTCAAATTCAGGTGCCACTCTTCATCAAGCAAGATGAGAAGATCATGGTTGATACTAGAGATGGATCGTATCAAGGTCGCGCTAACTAGTGTCTGCACGAAGTAAGGCTCGAAAACACTCTCTGGATATTCTCTACGAGGCAGATATTCGTAAGAGCGACCCGCTAGCAATTATTGAAACTCGCCTTAGTATCAGCGATGATGCAGAGTTGTCACCAGTTCGTGATTACACCAAAGAGTTAGTAGCCGGTGTTTCTGAACATAAACGTAAAATTGATGAGCTGATCGCAACCTATATACAAGGCTGGAATTTAGATCGACTTGCTGCGGTAGACCGCAACATTCTGCGGATAGCGATTTTCGAAATCCTCTGGGCTACTGAGATTCCTGATCCGGTTGCTATTGATGAAGCGTTGATACTTGCCAAAGATCTTTCAACCGAGGAATCCGCAGGCTACATTCATGGAGTTTTAGCAAAAATAACTTCGATCAAGAGTGATCTATCTTTGTAAGCAGATAGTTTTCGGCAATCAGCCATTGCAATAAGTCAGCTTGTTCGATTCCTAAAGCAAAGCTCAGGTTGAGTAAGTCAGATTCACGAATCGATAAAACTTCACCATTCCAATCACTGCGCTTCTTCACGATACCGGCGCAATAACTAACCACTACAGTGAGTCTGGCTGGGTTGGAAAAACTAGGGCGGCTGATGGCTCGCAGATCCAGAGTCAGAATTGAGGTGGATTCCTGGCGAGCTAAGGGTTGTCCGAGCAAGTACGCAACATCAACCCTGAGAATTCTGGCGATCTCACCCAAACGAGAAATTGGCATATTTCGTGAACCGCGTTCATAGGAACCAATCACCACAGCCTTAATCTTGCCGACCGCGGCCATCTCAGCGATTGTCCAGCCTCGGTTTTTACGCGCCGTGCGCATCCGGCGACCGATCTCTATGTTGCTGGGAAATGGGCGAATAAAGGCATCGGGCTGCGGATTTGTATTCATGAGGCCCAAGTTAGTCTGATCAGAAAACTAGTGACTTGGCCCATCCACAGGTTTAGTGCACCTACTGCTATTCTTGCGCCGCATCCTTTAAGACCCATCCTGCGAGGTGGGGAAGGAGATTTATATGAAAACAGTTCTGCCTGCACCCGATATTTCGCGTGCAATTGTCCGCATAGCTCATGAAATCCTCGAGCGCTATGACGGTGCTGACTCAATCACTCTTTTAGGAATTCCCACCCGTGGAGCTCACTTGGCGGCTCGCATTGCAACGGCGATAAATGCCATTGAAGGCGGACAGGTCGCGGTTGGAACTCTAGACACCACGATGCATCGCGATGACCTGCGAACTCGTTCACCCAAAGCTCTTCTGCCAACTCTTATTCCGGCTGCCGGTGTTGAAGGTAGACACGTTGTTCTAGTCGATGACGTTCTCTTCTCTGGTCGCACGATTCGTGCCGCTCTTGATGCCCTCGGAGAAATTGGCCGGCCCACCAGTGTTTCGCTAGCAGTTCTCGTAGATCGTGGTCATCGCGAGCTGCCAATTAAGGCGGACTTTGTCGGAAAGAACATTCCAACCTCTCGCAGTGAAATTATCAAAGTGAATTTAGTCGAAGTTGATGGAGTAGATGAGGTCACTATCGCTGAAGGGGGAGTTAAGTGAAACATTTGCTTAGCATCAATGATCTCTCACGCGATGAAGCAATTCTAATTCTTGATACCGCGGCTGAATTGGCCAGAATTTCAGATGGACCGATGAAGAAACTACCAACGCTTCGTGGTCGCACGATTGTAAATTTGTTTGCCGAAGATTCAACGCGCACCAGAATCTCTTTTGAAGCAGCAGCGAAACGACTATCGGCAGATGTCATCAATTTTTCTGCCAAAGGATCAAGCCTAAGCAAGGGCGAATCTCTTAAAGATACTGCGCAAACTTTGCAAGCGATGGGTGCTGATGCAGTTGTGATTCGTCATCCAGCATCTGGAGCACCTTTTCGATTAGCGGATAATCAATGGATGAGTGGTGCGGTAATTAATGCCGGCGACGGAACACATGAGCATCCCAGCCAAGCCTTGCTTGATGCTTACACTATTCGCAAACACCTGGGACTAGGCGCAAAAGATCTAGCTGGCCTGCGGGTAGCAATAGTTGGCGACATTCTGCATTCTCGAGTTGCCCGCTCGAATGTATTGTTGCTGACCAAGTTGGGTGCTCAGGTAACGCTAGTCGCCCCGCCAACGTTGTTGCCTTTTGGTGTTGATAGTTGGCCCGTGACAGTTTCCTACAATTTAGATTCGGTAATTCCACAAGTCGACGCAATTATGATGTTGCGAATTCAACAGGAACGAATGCAGGAAATTTTCTTTCCCAGCGCTCGTGAATATTCCAGATATTTCGGACTTAATCGCGACCGTGTTAACGCACTAAATCCTAAAGCCCTCGTGATGCACCCAGGACCAATGAATCGAGGACTCGAGATCACCGCGGATGCTGCTGACAGTGCTAGATCGGTTATCGTCGAACAGGTCAGCAATGGCGTTAGCGTGCGAATGGCGATTCTTTATCTATTACTTGGGGGAGCACCAATCGAAGGCGGGATCAACTGATGAGCTACTTATTGAAGAATGCAACCTTGCCTAATGGCACCAAGGCCGATTTAGCAATTCAAGATGGACACTTCGTACCCGCCGCTTCACTAGTTAAGGAACATCAGATTATTGATTTGGGCGGTAAGCAGGTATTGCCAGGTCTGGTCGATCTTCATACCCATCTACGCGAACCTGGTTTCGAAGAATCTGAAACTGTTGGAACCGGATCGCTCTCTGCTGTTCGAGGTGGATTCACGGCAATTAGCGCGATGGCAAATACTTCACCAGTTGCCGATACTGCCGGAGTTGTTGAGCAGGTTTATCGCCTGGGTCAAGCTGCTGGACTTTGTGATGTGTTTCCAATTGGCGCGGTAACTCAAGGACTTAATGGTCAGACACTTTCTGAGATCGGGGCGATGGCTGACTCGGCCGCGCGAGTTCGAGTTTTTAGCGATGATGGAAAATGTGTATCTGATCCGCTGATCATGCGACGTGCCTTGGAGTATGTAAAAAAGTTTGATGGAGTTATCGCTCAGCACGCGCAAGAACCAACTCTTACTCAAGATGCGCAGATGAATGAAGGCGTAATGTCGGCCCAACTTGGTCTCAAAGGTTGGCCGGCAGTTGCCGAAGAAGCCGTTATTGCGCGCGACGTTTTATTAGCCGAACACACGAAATCTCGACTACACATCTGCCATCTAACAACAGCTGGTGGCGTTGAAATTATTCGTTGGGCAAAAGCGCGTGGTATTCAAGTAACTGCAGAAGTAACTCCACACCATCTACTACTAACAGATGATTATGCGAAAACTTATGATCCCATCTTTAAAGTCAATCCACCGCTGCGCCTAGAGAGCGATGTCTTAGCGCTACGTGCAGGCTTGGCCGATGGCACTATCGATATCGTCGCAACCGATCACGCACCACATAGTTCTGAAAGCAAGGATTGCGAATGGTCGGTAGCTAGTTTCGGAATGGTAGGTCTAGAAACCGCGCTTTCGATTGTGATCAAGACAATGGTCGAAACAGGTGCGATGAACTACGAAGATGTTGCGCAAAGACTGTCTATAGCGCCAGCTCGCATTGCACGTTATGAAAATCACGGACAGGCCTTAGAAGTTGGAAGCGTCGCCAATCTCACCGTCGTGGACACCGCGGCGAAGTGGGTAGTTGACCGCGATTTGATGTCTACTAGATCAAAGAATACGCCGTTCCATGGTTTTGAACTACCGGGCGTCGTAACGCACACCTTCTTTAACGGAAAGTTGGTCTTTGGTGAGTAAGGCTCTCTTGGTTTTAGAAGATGGCCGCATCTTTACGGGCAGTTCATGGGCGGCTACCGGAATCACTTTTGGCGAAGCGGTCTTCTCAACTGGCATGACTGGCTACCAAGAGACTCTGACCGATCCGAGTTATCACAAGCAAGTAGTTATCATGACAGCGCCGCATATTGGTAACACCGGCATGAACTCACCTGATGAAGAATCTACCAAGATCTGGGTAAGTGGTTTTGTAGTGCGCAATCCTTCGTCAATGGTTAGTAATTGGCGAAGCGAACGTTCACTCGAGGATGATTTGATTGCACAAAACGTTGTCGGTATTCGCGCTGTAGATACCCGAGCACTTACTAGGCATTTGCGTGATCGCGGAGCCATGAAAGTTGGAATTTTCTCCGGCACGGATCTTTCGATTGAAGAAATGGTTACGCAAGTTCGCTCAAGCGGTGCGATGTCAGGTGCCTATTTAGCTCAAGATGTTTCTACCGATAAGCCATATGTTGTGCCAGCTATCGGTGAAAACAAGTTCACGGTGGCAGCCCTTGATCTGGGGATTAAGGCAGCGACACCTAGATCGATGGCAGCGCGTGGCATCGAAGTTCACGTATTGCCAGCCAATACTAATTTCGAAGAAATCCTCAAACTTAATCCAGATGGTGTGTTTATCTCCAATGGTCCTGGTGATCCGTCGACTATGAATGAGACAGTTGAATTGGTTCGCGAAGTCTTATCCGCAAAGATTCCGATTTTCGGTATCTGTTTCGGCCATCAGATTCTTGGTCGAGCGCTCGGTTTTGAATCTTACAAACTTCAATTTGGGCACCGCGGAATTAATCAACCGGTGATTGATAAAGTTACCGAGAAAGTTGAAATTACCGCGCACAATCATGGGTTTGCGATCAAGGCGCCAACCACTGGAACTTTCACAACTGTTTTCGGGCCCGGGCATGTTACGCACGTGAATCTAAATGACGATGTTGTCGAAGGTTTAGCTCTCTCAGAACAGCCAGCGTTTAGCGTGCAGTATCACCCTGAAGCTGCTGCTGGTCCGCACGATGCAAACTATTTGTTTGATCGTTTCGTTGACTTAATGGCTGCCAATCCAATTGGAGCAGTAAATGCCTAGAGATATTTCAATAAAGAGCGTTCTAGTTATCGGCAGTGGGCCGATCGTAATTGGGCAGGCCTGCGAGTTTGATTATTCGGGTACTCAAGCTTGTCGCGTTTTGCGTGCCGAAGGTATCCGCGTGATCCTGGTTAACTCAAATCCAGCCACCATCATGACCGACCCTGAATTCGCAGATGCTACATATATTGAACCGATTACAGCTGAATACATTGAAAAGATTATTGAGATTGAACGACCAGATGCAATTTTGGCCACACTGGGTGGTCAGACTGCGCTGAACGCCGCAATAGCTCTTAGTGAGAGAGGCACGTTAGCGAAGTTCAATGTGAAGTTGATTGGTGCCGACATTCCAGCAATTAATCGTGGCGAGAATCGTGAACTCTTCAGAGCAATTGTTGAGAAAGTCGGGGGAGAATCTTCCAAGTCGATTATCTGCCACACTATTGATGAAGTTCTAGCTGCCGCAGTAGTTTTGAATTATCCAGTCGTGGTACGCCCGTCTTTTACAATGGGCGGTTTAGGTTCAGGAATCGCATTCGATGAACCAACGCTACGACAGATTGCGGGGGCTGGTTTAACTCATAGTCCAACCACTGAAGTTTTAATCGAAGAGTCGATCATTGGTTGGAAAGAATACGAGCTTGAGGTAATGCGCGATCATAAAGACAATGTCGTCATTGTTTGTACGATCGAAAACGTCGATCCTATGGGCGTTCATACTGGAGATTCAATAACCGTAGCCCCCGCAATGACTTTGACTGATGTCGAGTACCAACGTCTGCGCAATCTTTCAATCGATATCATACGTGAAGTAGGCGTTGCAACTGGTGGTTGCAATATTCAGTTCGCGGTTAATCCAGTCGACGGTCGCATAATTGTGATTGAGATGAACCCGCGAGTTTCACGTTCAAGTGCGCTCGCCTCTAAAGCAACTGGTTTCCCAATCGCCAAGATCGCCACCAAGTTAGCTATTGGTTACTCACTCGATGAAATTCAAAATGACATTACTAAGGTAACGCCAGCTTCATTCGAGCCAACTCTCGATTATGTAGTTGTTAAAGCACCGAGATTCGCCTTCGAAAAGTTCGCCGATGCTGACCCCCGTTTAACGACGACCATGAAATCAGTCGGTGAAGCAATGGCCATTGGGCGTTCCTTTGCTGAAGCTTTACAGAAAGCGCTACGTTCCTTAGAACGCAAAGAGGCACCGTTTTCGTGGCCAGCAGCACCTGCGTCAGGAGAACTAGCCGCATTACTCAGGGCAATTGAAATTCCTACTGAATATCGTTTGCAACAAGTACAGCGCGCACTTTGGTGGGGCGCAACAAGTGCTGA
>RFRA01000311.1 GCA_009924725.1 Actinomycetota bacterium | reverse complement strand
ACGACATAACTCGCACCCGCTTCAATGGCAGCAAGTGGCGTCATCGTGCGAACTTGATCATCTAGTGGTGCGGTTGGATCAATTGGGCGAACACCTGGCGCGATGATGGCTGGCTCGTTGCCAATAGCTGCGCGTATTGCCGCAACTTCCATGGGCGAACAGACGATTGCTTTAGCGCCGGCTGCAATTGCTAACTTAGCCAAAGCTAGTGCACTATCTAGAGCGTTACTGCGATAACCAATTTCAATCAGATCTGGCTCGCCTAGACTCGTCAAAATAGTTACTGCAGTTACCTCGGTCGCTGGAAGTTCTTTCGCAGCGGCAGCGATCATCGCTTGGCCACCTGATGCGTGCACGGTTAAGAAACGTGGTTGCAAATTTGCGACTGCTGCTGCGGCCTGGCCAACAGTATTTGGAATGTCATGCAATTTAAGATCAAGGAAAAGATCTAACTCGTGATCAGCGCAAACCGCACGCGCACCTTCAGCCCCAAAGTTCAAGAAGAACTCTAATCCCAACTTAATTCCAGTGATATGCGGAGCTACCAACTTTGCCCATTGCTTGGCTACTTCCAAATCTGAAGTATCCGTAGCTAAAATTATTGGTGCTTTCATCGCACACTATTTTCTGGTCGGTGCGCAAATCCCACAGCTTCCCGAAGCGAACTAAAACCCTTATCGGTCAAAATCTGGCGTAATTCATTTTGAATTTTCATGATTGCCGTCGGATTACCAAATGAGGCAGTTCCAACTGAAACCCCACTTGCGCCAGCCATAATTAATTCAAATGCATCAGCACCAGATGAAACGCCACCCATGCCTAGAATCGGAACTTTGGGTAGCGCTTCATGCACTTGATAAATCGCACGAACTGCAATTGGTCTTATCGCTGGGCCAGATAGTCCACCGGTGCGACCGCCTAAATGAGGTCGCATGGTATTTGGATTAATGACCATGCCGAGAACAGTATTAATCAGGGCTAGCCCATCGGCTCCGGCATC
>RFRA01000032.1 GCA_009924725.1 Actinomycetota bacterium | reverse complement strand
CTATTGAAATCAAATAGTTAGGCGACTTCAGAAATCTTGCTTTGACTGTGAGTTAGCGTTTCGCGCTGTACTTTAAAGATTGAAAATAGTTCGAGACGCTTCTCATCAGGTATTGCAAAGGTTGCAGCTTTGCCAGACCAAGCATTTAGATCAGCTAGTGAGTTACAAGCAGATAAGCCTTCAAGTAAACGCTCTAGGTCTCCTTCGGCCAAATTGCGCTTTGGGGCCTTGTTGCGGTTGTTTTGGTTAGCCCGCGCAACTTTCTCCATCTCTTCGCGGCTGGGGCGCTTACCTTTAGCGGCAAAGCCCAAGTTAGCTAGGCAACGGCCAATGCTTGAGGTTTCGCAGTTCTCGCTGGCATTAGCTCGGTTAATTACGCTGCTGCCTTCGATCTCGGTAGCAAAACCAGTTGCTTGTGGGCGGCCATCTTCGCGATTGGTAAATGCCTCTGTGCGACAGACCCATTCCACGCGGCCATCGGTGCGTTCGGTGCGTTGCAGATCAGTAATGATGCGACCATCAGGAAATTTCTTCCAGAATGCTTGAATACGGTTTTCAACTGGCTCATATAGATCAATATCGAAGTAGCTCACGGATTAAGCCGCCGCAATGAGTTCGTTAGCGATTACTTCGCCAGGGTTTAACGTGCCGGCGCGGAAAGCATCGGTAATTAGCTCACGGCCAGTTTCAGTAAAGCGAGTTGAGATATAGGAATCGCGTGAATTAAAGGCAATAAAATCTAGAACCTCGCCAGTTTCGAGATGGATTGCGTCGCCATTTACGTTCTTTAGATCATCGAGAATTTTCTTGCGGAAAGATTCGCGGACGGATTGAACAATCTCAGTTTCGTAATTGGCGCGCACCCACTCGGTAAAAGCATGCTCATTGAGAATCTCAGGAGATGCTTTCGGGGTAACTAGTGAGACTTTGGCAATTTCTTCGCCATCAAGATTGGCTTTAACTGAATCGGCACCAACGGCATCGAGGGCATCGGCAAATTCACGACGCAGGCGATCTTTAGTTTCCTTGGCAGCATTTGCAATGACTGTAATTGCAGATAACTGAAGCGCTAGCTCTTTGAGATTCATTTAAGGCCCACCTTTACTCATTAGTTGTTTCGCAGTGCTTAACTCTTGTTAAGTGGTTGCGATGTGATGAGTAAAGCGGGCACCACTGACAAAGCCCCCAGCGAAGGGGGCTTTGTCGGCGTGTCGCCCTTATAAATCAAGGGTTTGGCGCGCTTAAAACTTAAACGTTTAAGTTTGCCTTCTTTTGACGTGAAGTCATGCGACCACGTTCTGCTTGATCAAGGACAACTTTACGAATACGTACTACTGCTGGAGTTACTTCAACGCATTCGTCTTCGCGACAGAATTCAAGAGCCCCTTCCATGTTTAGCTTCTTAGGTGGAATCAAACGCTCTGATTCATCGGTACCTGAAGCACGCATGTTGGTAAGTTTCTTTTCGCGAACACAGTTAACGTCCATGTCATCGTTACGTGAGTTCTCACCAATGACCATACCTTCGTAAACTTCATCGCCTGGTTCAACGAAAATAGTTCCGCGATCTTGGGTTCCATAGAGTGCGTATGAAGTAACGGTGCCCATGCGATCTGAAACCAGGGAACCAGTTGCACGAGTACGAATATCTCCGAACCAAGGCTCGTAACCATCAAATACGTGGTGTAGCAAACCGGTTCCGCGAGTTTCAGTTAAGAACTCAGTACGGAATCCGATCAAACCACGTGAAGGAACTTTGTAATCAAGGCGGATCCAACCGGTGCCGTGGTTAACCATTTGCTCCATGCGGCCCTTACGAAGTGCCATCAACTGAGTAAGAACACCTAAGTACTCTTCTGGTGCATCAATTGTTAAACGCTCCATCGGTTCGTGAACCTTGCCATCAATCTTCTTAATAACTACCTGTGGCTTACCAACTGTTAGTTCGAAACCTTCGCGCTTCATGATTTCAACTAGGACAGCTAGCTGAAGTTCGCCACGACCTTGAACTTCCCAAGTATCAGGACGCTCAGTGTTTAGCACACGCAATGAGACGTTACCGACTAGCTCGGCATCAAGGCGGCCCTTAACTTGGCGCGCAGTAAGCAGCTTGCCGCTCTTGCCCGCTAGAGGTGAGGTATTGATACCGATGGTCATTGAAATAGAAGGCTCATCAACGATGATTAGTGGAAGTGCATGTGGATTTTCAGTATCAGCCAGGGTCTCGCCCAAGGTAATTGTCTCGATACCCGCAACGGCGATGATGTCGCCCGGATGGGCTTCAAGGGTCGGTACGCGCTCTAGTGCTTCTGTAATAAGTAGCTCAGAAATCTTTACGCGCTCTGTTGTTCCGTCTGTCTTAATCCAGGTGACAAATTGACCCTTTTTAATAACACCTTCGCGAACGCGGCATAGAGCTAAACGACCAAGGAATGGTGATGAGTCAAGGTTTGTAACGTGTGCTTGCAGTGGTGCACCTTCGTGATAAACCGGTGCTGGAATTGCCGAGAAGATAGTGTCAAATAAAACATCGAGGTTTTCTTCAACTGGCATTCCACCATCTGCTGGACGAGTTAGTGATGCGCGCCCTGCTTTAGCGGACGCGTAGACAACTGGGAATTCAATTTGTTCTTCATTCGCTCCGAGGTCAAGGAATAGTTCGTATGCCTCGTCAACAACTTCGGCGATACGTGAATCGGGGCGATCAACTTTGTTGATCAACAAAATAACGGGCAGATTCTTCTCAAGTGCTTTACGCAAAACGAAACGTGTTTGTGGCAGTGGACCTTCTGAGGCATCCACTAACAAGATAACGCCGTCAACCATTTCAAGTCCGCGTTCAACTTCGCCGCCGAAATCTGCGTGGCCTGGAGTGTCAATGATGTTAACAATTGTTGCGCCGCGCTTTACCGCTGTATTCTTCGCAAGAATCGTGATGCCCTTTTCGCGTTCTAGATCCATTGAATCCATCATGCGATCTTGACCTTCGCCCTGCACTTTGTGTGCTGCGAATGCGCCGGACTGCCACAACATGGCATCTACAAGGGTGGTCTTGCCATGGTCAACGTGCGCGATAATCGCTACGTTGCGCAGGTCTTCGCGCTTCTTAATTGGCAGGTCTTTTAGGTGTGCTTGAATTTTAGACATTGAATCTGAACTCCACTACATCTCCGTCGGCCATTACATATTCCTTGCCTTCCATGCGTACTTTGCCTTTAGCTTTCGCTTCAGCCATGGATCCTGCTGCAACGAGATCTGCAAAACCGACGATTTCGGCTTTAATGAATCCCTTTTGGAAATCGGTATGAATAACACCAGCGGCCATGGGTGCGGTGTCACCTTTATGAATTGTCCATGCACGTGCTTCTTTAGGGCCAGCAGTTAAATATGTCTGCAGTCCTAAAGTTGTAAACCCAACATGGGCCAAAGTCGCAAGGCCTGGTTCTTTCAAACCAATTGATTGCAACAATTCGAGGGCATCTTCATCGCTTAGTTCAGCGAGTTCAGCTTCAGTCTTAGCATCAAGGAAAATTGCTTCGGCTGGTGTTACTAGATCTTGCAACTTCTTACGCAGGTCAGCATCATTTAATTCAGCTGCATCAACGTTGAAAACATATAAGAATGGTTTAGCAGTTAAGAGGTGAAGCTCAGCAATCTCAGTTAAATCAATTTTGCTCTGCGAAAGTGGCTTACCCGATTGCAACCATTCATTTGCAGCAATTGCAGCATCTAGAACAGTCTGCTTATCTTTAGCTAAGCGAACTTCTTTTTCTAAACGTGGCAACGCTTTTTCAATAGTTTGCAGATCAGCTAGCGCTAATTCAGTGTTAATTGTTTCCATGTCAGAAGCTGGATCAACGCGACCATCGACGTGAACCACATCGCCATCGGTGAAAACACGAATGACCTGGCAGATTGCATCGGTATCGCGAATATTGGTCAGGAACTTATTGCCGAGGCCAGCGCCTTCAGATGCGCCTTTAACGATTCCGGCGATATCAACAAATGAGACAACCGCTGGCAAAATCTTTTCCGAACCGAAGATTTCAGCCAATTTAGCTAGGCGCTCATCTGGAACTCCGACTACGCCGACATTTGGCTCGATCGTGGCAAAGGGGTAGTTGGCAGCTAGAACGTTGTTTTTGGTGAGGGCATTAAAAAGGGTCGACTTTCCCACATTTGGCAGACCGACGATTCCGATTGAGAGGCTCACGAGGAGTAGAGCCTACGCGAGTATGTCAGTGCTTCCTGCCACGATAGGCCTATGTCAGCATCAGTAGTGGTTCTTTTAACAGGTTTAGCCATCGGTTTAGCCCTTGGTTTCTTCATCGCGAGCCTTAAAAACAAGGCAGATCAGGCGCAAGGTGATTCAGCAGCAGCTGGCATCGCGGCCGAACTCGCTGGGGCAAAGGCGCTAGTTGAAAATTTAACGCAGCAAATTGCAACGATGAATACCCAAAACACTTCTAGCGCTGCATTAAATCAAGCACTCGATGATGTGAAGACCCGCATGAATTCACTATCAACTCAAACTGCCGACGCCGAAACCAAACGAGCTGCTGCCGAGTCGGCAATTAAAACTCAGATCGAATCAATGCAAGTTGGTAACCAAAATTTACTTGAGCAAGCCACAAAGTTGGCGGGCGCACTTTCTAGTTCTCAAACTCGTGGTCGCTTCGGTGAAGTTCAACTCGAAATGTTGCTGGAAAATGCTGGTTTAATCGAAGGCATTCACTTTGAAAAACAAAGTTCCGATCGCGGCAATGATGAAATCTCTCGCCCCGATATTCAGATTGCTATTCCTGGCGGCTCACGAATCTTTATTGACTCTAAGTTTCCATTTACTCGCTTCTTAGAAGCAGTCGATGCTGATGATGAAGAAACTCGCGATGCACTTATGCAACAGCATGCTAAAGATTTGTTAAAGCATGTCGAAGCACTGGCAAAGCGCGATTATCAGGGCGTTACCTTCTCCCCTGATTTTGTAGTGCTTTTCGCGCCTTTCGAGTCAATCTTGTCTGAGTCATTACGCGTTGATCCAATGTTGCTTGAGAAAGCATTTGCTAAGAATGTCACGATCGCTACGCCGACAAATATGTTGGCTCTTTTGCGCACAGTGGCTTATGCCTTTGGTCGCCAAGATCTAGCCGATAACGCAGTTGCGATTCAAGGCCATGCCAGCGAGCTACTAAAGCGCGTTGGTGCACTGCACGCAAAGCTAGCCACCTTGGGCGATCGTATTAAGTCGGTTGAACGCGGCTTTAATGATGTGATTCAAACTGCTGAAACCTCGCTATTACGTCCGGCTCGCAGCATGGTGAACCTCGGCGTAAGCACTGGTGCCAATAAACTAGCGCCGTTAACTGATGTTGATGATGAAGTTCGTGCGATTAAATCTGCGGCCCTTGAAATTGATTACATCGATGCTGAAGAGGATGAGAAATAATGAGCACAACAGTTGGTCGTAAAGTCGCAATAACTGGCCCTGGTCTGAAAAAAGAGGGCATCATCGTTCTTCAGTTCTTCTTCATTGGCATCTTCTCGTACCTAGAACTTCTAGTGCGCAATGGTTTTGGAATCGTCACTGGTTTAGTAATTATGTTGGTGACTTTTGGCGGCGTTCAATACGGTCGCAATGGCACGAGTTATGTGGCTGCGGTTAACCCACCACTTGCTTTTGCTTCCCTTGCCTTCATTGAGCTTATTACTAAAGACGGCCTAAAGATCACTCGCTTAGGCATTGATTTCTTAGCTGCCCTTGCCAGCCAAGCACCGTTCTTACTTATCTCAGCTGCCTACGCTTGGTATTTCTACTTTGATCGTCGCGCCAAAGCACAAAAGCGCCAAAGCGCTGCATAAATAATTCACTTAAAAAATCAAATTAGGGCTATCCCTAGCAAAATATAGGTGCCAAACTTCGCCCAACTTACGATTGGGAGAGATTATGAACGATAAGAAATTAACTTCAATGGAAACCTTTTGGTACTTCTTACAGTGCATCGCGTTCGGTGCCGGTTACTTCGCAAAAGTCCCTGTAAAGAAAGCGCTAAGTGAACGTGGCTTGGTAACTATGACCTCAGCTGAGAGCTTTTGGTATGTAATTCTCTGTCTTTGGTTTGGTCTTGGCTACTTCCAAAAGACGATCTACAAGAAAGCACTTTCAGAAGTAACTCAATAAGCTATTTAAGCTTGCGCTGCCTTTAGATCTTTACGTAGCTCTGGAGGCAGCGCAAATAGCAATGACTCTTGCGCTGCTGTAACAGTTTCAACATCTGCGAAACCGCGCTCTGCTAACCACTTTAGTAAATCATCGACCAAGATTTCAGGTACTGAAGCACCGCTGGTAACACCAATGGTTTCAACGCCAGTTAGCCATTCATCTTTAGCTTCTGCGGCATAGTCAATTAAGTAAGCCTGCGGTGTGCCATATTCCTTGGCAACTTCAACTAAGCGCACTGAGTTAGATGAATTCGTTGAACCAACCACAATTACTAAATCTGCTTGTGGGGCAATTACTTTGATGGCATCTTGACGATTCGTGGTTGCGTAACAAATGTCATCTGATGGTGGATCTTGAATATCCGGGAAACGTTCTTTTAGAATCGCAACTGATTGCAGAGCTTCATCAACGCTAAGAGTTGTTTGTGATAGCCAAGCCAACTTCTTACCTGGCGTTGGTTGCACGGTGCGAGCAGAATCAAGGCCATCGACTAATTTAACTTTGCCGACTGCTTCACCCATAGTGCCTTCGACTTCTTCATGGCCTTCGTGGCCAATAAATAAAATCTCTAACTCTTCAGCGGCGAAACGTCGCGCTTCATGGTGAACTTTGGTAACTAACGGGCAAGTTGCATCAATGGTCTTTAGATTACGGTTTGCCGCCTCGGTATGAACTGCTGGCGAAACTCCGTGAGCTGAGAAAACTACGATCTTGCCTTCGGGTACTTCATCAGTTTGATCAACGAAGATGGCGCCGCGAGATTCAAGGGTTGCAACCACATGCTTGTTGTGCACGATCTGCTTGCGTACATAAACCGGAGCACCGTAGAGCTCGAGCGCTTTTTCAACAGTGATCACGGCTCGGTCAACGCCGGCACAATACCCGCGTGGCGCAGCTAAGAGGATCCGCTTACTCATGTCGCTTAGTCTATTAGGATCAATCCATGCTCGAAACTTCAAGTGATTCTCCCGCACCAGTTAGGGCGGTTACTGAAGCGATCAAGGAATATCTCGATCGATTAGGGCCAATCTGGATCGAAGGCGAGATCGCCGAACTCAATGAACGCAGCGGTGGCATGGCTTTTCTGCGCCTGCGTGATTCCAGCGTTGATATGAGCCTTTCGGTGATGTGCCACAAATCAGTATTAGCCAGCGTCGCACCACTGCCAGCAAATGCTCGCGTTGTGCTTTATGCCAAAGGCTCTTGGTATACCAAGAATGGTTCTTACACTTTATCGGCCCGTGAGATTCGCCAAGTTGGCGTTGGTGAATTATTAGCACGTCTTGAAGCACTTAAAACTATGTTGGCTGCTGAAGGTTTATTTGATTCGGAAAATAAAGTTTCATTGCCACTACTGCCCCGCAAAATTGGTTTGATCTGCGGCCGCAATACCGATGCCGAACGCGATGTGGTTGAAAATGCCAAGCGACGTTGGCCAGCTGTGCAATTTGAGATTCGCGAAGTAACCGTGCAAGGAGCCGCGGCAGTTAGTGAAGTATCAGCAGCGCTTGCAGAACTCGAAGCGCTAGCCGATGTTGATGTCATCATCATTACTCGTGGTGGCGGATCCTTTGAAGATCTCTTGCCATTTAGCGATGAAGGTTTAGTTCGCTTAGCTGCTAAGTGCAGCACGCCAATTGTTAGTGCGATTGGCCATGAGAAAGATTCACCGCTACTTGATCTCGTTGCCGACTTCCGCGCATCTACTCCGACTGATGCGGCAAAGCGCGTGGTGCCAGATATTAATGAAGAAATTGATTTGATTGAAAAACTTCGTGATCGCGCTAGCCGCTTTATGCGAAATATGATTGAACTGGAAAGTTCTAAAATTGCCAACTTGGCTGCGCGCCCAGTGTTGCGTGACCCAGCAGTGATGATTACCTCGCGGTTAGAAATAATTACTAACTTGCGCGATCGTTCTATCCGAAGTTTCCAAGGCCGCCTGGCAATTGCCCAAGAAGAGTTGCAACAAGTCACGGCTCGAGTGCGCGCACTTTCGCCACAGGCCACCCTTGATCGTGGATATGCCGTAGTGCAATTAGCCGATGGCAGCATTGCCCGCGATAGCGCTGCGCTAAAAGATGGCGAAAAGCTACGAATTAGGCTGGCCCAAGGTGAGACCAGCGCCATGGTTACAAGTTAAAGAGCAGGCAGTAGATTTAAGCCATGGCCGCAGATAAGAAGATCTCATATGAAGCAGCGCGTGACGAGCTGGCGCAGGTTGTTTCATCGCTAGAAACTGGTGGCGCTACCCTCGAAGATTCCTTGAAGTTATGGGAACGCGGCGAAGAACTCGCAAAGATCTGCCAGGAATGGCTAGATGGGGCGAAGGCAAAGTTAGATTCAGTTAAGCCAAGCGAATAGGTGCACCAGATGTCTCCTGAATTCACATACTCTGATTTATTGCCAGTTGGTCCGGATACCACCAAATATCGCAGCCTTGGAACTGAAGGCGTTCGCACGTTAAAAGTTGGCGAACTAGAGTTTCTTGAAATCGCACCAGAGGCAATTGAGAAATTAACTAGCACTGCAATTCACGATATCTCACATTACTTGCGGGCTGAACATCTGCAGCAGCTGGCAAATATTTTAAAAGACCCTGAAGCATCGCCTAATGATCGCTTCGTAGCTTTAGATTTATTAAAAAATGCCAATATTTCAGCCGGTGGAATTTTGCCAATGTGCCAAGACACCGGCACCGCAATCGTCTCTGGCAAAAAAGGTCAGTTTGTTTTAACTCAGAGCAAAGATGAAGTTGCGATCTCTAAAGGTATTTATGATGCCTACACAAGTTTAAATCTGCGCTATTCGCAGATGGCACCAGTAACGACTTGGGAAGAAAAGAACACTGGCAATAACTTGCCGGCCCAAATTGAGATCTATGCCGATAGCGACCATTACGACGAATACAACTTCTTATTTATTGCTAAAGGTGGCGGCAGCGCTAATAAGTCATTCCTGTATCAAGAGACTAAAGCAATTTTAAATCCGAAATCATTTATGACTTGGCTTGACGAGAAGTTGCGTTCCATTGGCACAGCTGCTTGCCCGCCGTATCACTTAGCCATTGTCATCGGTGGCACTAGCGCTGAGCACACCGTAAAAACCGCGAAATTAGCTAGTACTAAGTACCTAGATTCGCTGCCAACTAAGGGCGATGCGGCTACCGG
>RFRA01000310.1 GCA_009924725.1 Actinomycetota bacterium | reverse complement strand
ACGCAACAATTGCAACAGTTACCTATTCAGGTGCAGTTGCTACTGTTACAGGTGTCAAGGCTGGAACAGCAACAATTACACTAACAGCTGGAACAGTTGTAACAACAGCTGTTGTAACAGTTCTTCCTGTAACAGCTCCAAAGCTTTCATGGGCATTCGATAAGGATTCTTATGATGCAGGCGAGAAGATGACACTAACAATCACAGCTACAGGTGTTGCTGACGGTGCTCGCGCCGTATTCACAGCTAACCCAGTTGCCAACTTCACATTGTCATCAGGTTCAGACACAGTACTTGGCTCACCAGTGTTCGCTGCTGGCGTTGCTACTTACACACTTTATGCACCAGCTACACCTGGAACATTCAAGATGACAGGTACAGTTAACTTCGCTGGCGTTGACACAGAAGCTGCAATCAAGACTGCTGCTACAACATACGTAGCATCTGTTGCGACAATTTCAGCAACAATCACAAACCCAGCTCTAACAGCTGCTCAAGAAGCAACTGATGCAGCTAACGAAGCAACTGATGCAGGTAACAATGCAAAGGATGCTGCTGATCAAGCAATTGAGGCAGCAGATGCTGCAACAATCGCTGCTCAGGATGCTGCTGCAGCTGCTGAAGCTGCAGGCGAAATGGCTGTAGCTGCTGCTGAAGCTGCTGGAGCAATCGCACAAGATGCTCTAGATGCAGCTAACGCTGCAACTGATGCTGCTCTATCAGCTGCTGAAGCTGCAGATGCTGCAACAGCTGCTGCAACAGAAGCAAAAGAAGCTGCAGATGCTGCTACAGCAGCAGTTGCTGAACTTTCAACCAAGGTAGCTGCTCTTATGGCTGCTTTGAATGCAAAGGTCACAACCTTGAGCAACCTAGTTGCCAAGATTGCAAAGAAGGTTAAGGCTTAATCAGCCCAAGCTTCAAAGGAGTCCGTTAACAGACTCTGAAACCGAAGCCCGGTTCCTTTACAGGAACCGGGCTTCGGCCTTTTATATGGGTATTTCTTCAGTTATTAACTAGATA
>RFRA01000309.1 GCA_009924725.1 Actinomycetota bacterium | reverse complement strand
CACCGTGTTTAACACTGGCGCCGACGCTGGCCAAAGCGTTTTTCACGCTCACTTGCATCTCTTGGGTGGACGAAATCTGGCATGGCCGCCCGGTTAAAGGTAGCCTTACGGCACACATGGAGAGAACCTTAATTACGATTCCGCCCGCAATCCCAATGGTTGCCTTAGTCGGAGCAAATGATGCAAACATGCTGGCAGTCGAGGCAGCATTCCCATCGGTTAATATCACAGTACGCGGAAATGAAATAACTTTGCGCGGCCCACATATTGATTGCCAACAATTAGAGAAGCTTTTCACCGAACTGATGGTGGTTATCCGTTCTGGTCAGCCGGTAAATGTTGATTCCGTAATTCGATCCATTGGCATGTTGGCTCAGACGCCACAAGATAATCCAGGTGAAGTTTTATCACTAAATATTGTTTCTAATCGCGGTCGCACAATCAGACCAAAGACCGCAAATCAAAAACGTTATGTCGATGCAATTGACGAGAACACAATTACTTTTGGAATTGGCCCTGCTGGTACTGGTAAAACTTACTTGGCTATGGCTAAAGCAGTGGCTTCCCTTCAGGCAAAGAAAGTTAATCGCATTGTTTTAACTCGCCCAGCAGTTGAAGCTGGTGAACATTTAGGTTTCTTGCCTGGTTCACTTTCTGAAAAAATTGATCCATATTTACGACCACTTTTCGATGCGCTGCACGACATGATCGATATTGATTCAATTCCACGATTAATGCAATCTGGGGTTATCGAA
Organism: Actinomycetota bacterium; assembly: GCA_009924725.1. GTDB lineage: Bacteria > Actinomycetota > Actinomycetes > Nanopelagicales > Nanopelagicaceae > Planktophila. The sequence continues at coordinate 267 of RFRA01000309.1, read as the reverse complement.
GTTGCACCTCTTGCATTTATGCGCGGTCGCACACTTAATGATGCCTTTATTATTCTTGATGAAGCGCAGAACACCACGCCTGAACAGATGAAGATGTTCCTAACTCGCCTAGGTTTTGGCTCCAAGATGGTGATCACTGGCGATGTCACGCAGATTGATTTACCTAATGGCGCTAAGTCAGGGCTCGCAATTATTCGCGATATTTTGCAAGATATCGATGACATTTCTTTCCAGGAGTTAACTGCCGAAGATGTGGTTCGCCACCGC
>RFRA01000308.1 GCA_009924725.1 Actinomycetota bacterium | reverse complement strand
AGTACTTCAACTACGCCACCTAGCGTGTCACCATCGGAATGAGCCGATTCTATTTCGGTAATCATCGCTGCACTTGTAGTTGCATCGGCACAACGAACCGGATCTTCATCAATTCGTTTCATATCGCCTTGACTTGGTAGCGGCGTGTTTTCAGGGACTCGTACTGATCCGATCGATAAGACATGACTTAGAACTGTGATGTCACATGTTTGTTGTAAAAACGCACGAGCTACTGCGCCAAGTGCAACACGGGCCGCAGTTTCGCGAGCACTGGCACGTTCTAAAATCGCGCGAGCATCATCAAAGTCATACTTTTGCATTCCAACTAAATCTGCGTGCCCTGGTCGCGGGCGACTGAGCGGTGCATTGCGACCTAAACCTTTGATCTCGTCTTCTGGCACGGGATCAGCTGACATAACTTTTTCCCATTTTGGCCACTCTGAGTTTGCGACTTGAATAGAAATAGGTCCACCTTGAGTTAAGCCCAATCTAATTCCACCGAGAATAGTGACTTTATCGGCCTCGAAATTCTGTCGAGCACCACGACCAACACCTAAACGACGGCGGGCCAAGTGGTAATCAATATCGGCAGTTGTTATCTGAACTGAAGCCGGAATTCCCTCAATGATCGCACTTAGAGCTTGGCCATGAGACTCACCCGCAGTTAACCAACGCATGGGCTAATTCTCGCAGATGAATCGCTTTTATGTCGCCATATTAAGTGCCACCGCCGCCAAGATGGCTGGGGCAAATGCAATTCGTTGCGGGAAACTTCGCTTGATTACTAGTCCAGCCATTAACTGCATCCATGAAAGAGCAACAAGAAGAATTAGTGATTCTGCTACATTCTCATAATTCAACCAAGGAGCTGCAAAAAGAAGCAATTTCACATCACCCATTCCGACCCACGAAGCCAACCCAGCAGCCAAAACCAAAAAAGTGAATACCAGCACGTGTAGTGAAAGATTGAAGGATTTCCCAATCAGGTAGAGCGCGGGCCAAACTAAAAGTACGCCGATCAGAAGAGCA
>RFRA01000307.1 GCA_009924725.1 Actinomycetota bacterium | reverse complement strand
GTTAGTAAAGAAGAAATTGATCTGGGTTAAGAACCCAGCACCGGTTGTTGATCCAGTTGCAGCAGCCATTTCAGTTGCTATGAAAATTACCAAGCTGCCACCAAATTTGACGCCGACTTTAACTAGCGCCCGAACAGATAAAAGTGAATGGCTGAAGGAGAGTAATCCTTGCTCAATTGATTTTGCAGAAGTGCGAGTACCGAGTTGCCTTGGTGGTGACCCAAACGGAACCAAACTAATCGTTCTATACGGTGATTCGCACGCTTCGATGTGGATGCCCGCAATAGATGCAATAGCAAAGAAGAATGGCTACCGCGTTGAACTTTATGCGAAGTTAGCTTGTCCATTAATTGAAGCCCCGGTTTGGTCCTATCAACTTAATCGCCCTTTCACTGAATGTCAGCAATGGCAACAGCTCGTTCTTCCAAAAATTAAAAGTTCCAAGCCAGATCTTTTGATTGTCACAGATCAATGGAAGCCAGCGGTGGTAGATGGAGCGAAATCTGATTTCGATACTGAAACTTTATGGGAAAAGGAATTTCCTAAGGCGATAGCTAACTTAAATTCCTTTACCAAGAAGTTAGTTGTGATCGGTAATAACCCAAGCATGACAACTGACTCCATAAACTGTGTCAGTAAGCCTGGTTCAACGATCAGCATCTGTGCTTCGGTTCGCACTAAAGCTGACAACAATGCGATCAATAAGATCGAACAGGCAGCTACAGTCGCGATTAAAGGTACTTTCATCGATACCGTCGCATGGGCCTGCGACGCCTACATGTGCCCGGCGATCATTGATAACAAGTTGGTCTACTTCGATCAGTGGCATTTCACTGCGACTTATGTTGATTGGCTCACGCCATCTCTGGCAAAAGCGCTTTTACTTAAGTACTAGCAGTTTCAAAGTAATGAGCATCTGGGGTAATATTCGCTGCACCCACGGACGATTGGCGCAGCGGTAGCGCACTTCCTTGACATGGAAGGGGTCACTGGTTCGATCCCAGTATCGTCCACCACAGCAATTGGAAAT
>RFRA01000306.1 GCA_009924725.1 Actinomycetota bacterium | reverse complement strand
TGGTACATCAGGTACTTCGGGTGTTCAAGGTGCAAGTGGTACATCAGGTACTTCGGGTGTTCAAGGTGCAAGTGGTACAAGTGGTACTTCGGGTGTTCAAGGTGCAAGTGGTACAAGTGGTACTTCGGGTGCAGCTGGTACAAGTGGTACTTCGGGTGCAGCTGGTACAAGTGGTACTTCGGGTGTTCAAGGTGCAAGTGGTACATCAGGTCAGTCGGGTACATCAGGTACATCGGGTACATCGGGTACATCAGGTACATCGGGTACATCAGGTACATCGGGTACATCGGGTACATCGGGCAGTTCTGGTACATCAGGCACAAGTGGTAGAGCTGGCACATCAGGCACAACTGGTACAAGTGGTACGTCGGGTATAACTGGTACCGCTGGTACATCGGGTGCAAGTGTTAGTGTAAGTGGAACTCTAAATACGTTGGTTAAACTTACTAGTGCTACTACGATTGGTAATACAACAACGCCGGTATTTGAAACTGGATCTAGAATTGGTATTGGTTCATCTACAGTTCCAGATGGTACATTAGATGTAACTAGTACACAAGCATCTGGATCGTCTGTGTTTAATGTTAAAGGTACCGCTGGATTACTATTTAACGTAACAGATTCACTCAGTGGTAGTTTATTCTCTGTAAATAATATTACAGGATTGCCAATCGCAGAAGTGTTCAGTGACAACCGTGTTATTCTTGGTGCTTATAACGAAAATGATTTGGTGATTAGTAGTAGTCGTACAGGTATTAACGTTGCTTCACCAACTGCCCAATTACATGTAAGTGGTAGTGGTAGTGGTAGTTTAGCCACATTAAAACTAGAAGGACTTGTAAATAACAATACCGGCTTCTATTTAACTGTAGACAATACTACAGGCATTGTATATAAGACTACCGGTGGTACTTCAGGCACTTCAGGTAGAGATGGTACTTCAGGCACTTCGGGTACATCAGGCACCTCAGGTATTTCTGGTACAAGTGGTACTTCGGGTACATCAGGTACATCAGGTACATCAGGTACTTCCGG
>RFRA01000305.1 GCA_009924725.1 Actinomycetota bacterium | reverse complement strand
CACCGGTGCTCTCTCATGTGTTTTTTGCGTATTTGTTGGTACGCCTTTTACAAAATCAACTCCGCCATTTGACCAAGGGTTGCATCGCATAATTCGCCAAGCACCCATTGCGATCCCTTTAACTCCATAGTTCGCGATTGCGATCTCGGTGTATGAAGAACAAGATGGGTAATATTTACAACGAGGGCCTAAAAGCGGCGAAATGAATATTTGATAAAAATGAATTGGTGCAATTAACAGGTTTCTCAAGATTTCACCGTATTTTTTTGATCAGCCTTTTTAACCAACTTTGAAATCAAATCGGTTGCTTCAGATTTTAAATCTGCGCCGTTTGAAGCTGGCAGTGCTCGGATTACGAAAAGTGAACCTGCTGGAAGTGAAGTCAGGTTGGCAGCGACTAGGTGGCGAATTTTGCGAGCCACGTTGTGGCGCACAACTGAATTTCCAACACTTTTATTAATTATCAATCCGCAACGAGCAGGTTGGTCAGAGTTTGAGAGATGGAGGTATCCAACAAGGCTGTTAGTCGTTGAACGAAGTCCGCTTTTTGTAGCTTTAGCGAAATCTGCGCTGTTAGAAATACGAGCCGTTTTGGCCAGCATTAGAAAAATTAAACCTAGGTCTAAGTTTCGTTAGCAACTAAGCCGAAAGGCGTGTGCGTCCCTTTGCACGGCGTGCTGCTAAAACAGCGCGACCTGCACGTGTGGCCATGCGAGCACGGAAACCGTGCTTCTTGGCGCGACGACGAACGTTTGGCTGGAAGGTGCGCTTTGTCATGGGGACTCCTTGAAAATCTAACGGGGCTTTGCGTAGCTGCAAAGCGTGCTCAGGTAAGAAGGTAACGGTACGGGTCTGGGGATAAATCGGTCAAACTGGCTTTTTACCCCTTTAAAACCTTTCGCGAGGGAATTTTCTGTGGATAAGCAGTTGCTTTTATTTCAAATAGCCTCTACTTTTCGCTTCTATCCACAGGTGACGATAGGAATAAAGGGTAAACCTCTCCTTTAGACCCACAGGTTGTGGATAAACATGTGGATTGTTTGCGCA
>RFRA01000304.1 GCA_009924725.1 Actinomycetota bacterium | reverse complement strand
TGCGTTGTTAGCAGAAGTGTTACTCCGCCTTTTACAAGCTCTTGAATAACACCCCACATATCCTGGCGACCACGTGGATCTAGACCTGTAGTTGGCTCATCTAAAAAGAGAATCTTTGGCTTAACAATTAATGATGCGGCTAAATCAAGGCGGCGGCGCATTCCACCTGAATAAGTTTTGATGGGACGGCGAGCGGCTTCAGTTAAATCAAAGCGTTCTAGTAATTCATTAGCGCGATCAATTGAGCTCTGACGACCTAAGTGATACAAACGACCAAACATCACCAAGTTATCCCAGCCAGTTAATGTTTCATCTACAGCTGCATATTGACCCGATAAACCAATTTGCTCGCGAACCTTGTCTGGATGCTTGATGACATCAATGCCTGCAACTGTTGCTGATCCAGAATCTGGCTTAAGCAGCGTTGCGAGAATTCTCACAGTTGTAGTTTTACCTGCACCATTTGGTCCAAGCACGCCTAAAACAGTGCCTTCTTCAACATCTAATGACAAATTATTGAGTGCTTTGACCTCGCCATTGCGATAGGTCTTTACTAAGTGTTCGGCGATAACTGACTTCACGGAGTAACCTTACCTTCATGTCTACTGAGAATCCTAAAAATCAAGCAACAAGCCAATTATCTCACAAGGAAATCATGGTGATTTTGGGCGGCCTGATGATGGGAATGTTCCTAGCCGCTCTTGATCAAACCATCGTTTCAACTGCGCTCAAGAGTATCGTCGAAGAGTTTGATGGGTTAAACCATTACACCTGGGTTGTCACCGCATATTTGTTAACCTCGACCGCATCAACGCCGCTGTACGGAAAGATTTCAGATATTTATGGGCGACGAATAGTTTTTCAATTTGCGATCGTCACTTTCTTAATTGGTTCATTACTTGCTGGTGCTTCGCAAAACATGGAACAGCTCATTGCTACTCGTGCACTTCAGGGCTTAGGTGCCGGTGGATTAATGGCACTGACTTTCGTAATCATCGGTGACATCGTTTCGCCCCGTGAGCGCGGGCGTTATCAAGGATATTTCGGTG
>RFRA01000303.1 GCA_009924725.1 Actinomycetota bacterium | reverse complement strand
TTTGCAGATATCTTGCCCGGTGGCTTTCTCGGGGTAGATATCTTTTTCGTACTATCGGGCTATCTAATTACTGGGCAACTGCTTGAATTTTCAGCTGTCGGGCATTTAGGTCGTAACCTTTTAAACTTCTATGCCCGTCGTATTCGTCGGATTCTGCCATCGGCTTTGTTAGTTATCTGGGTATCTATCGGATTAGCCTTTAAGTATCTCGGTCCCGTTATCGGAAACGAAACTTTGCGAGATGGGCGTTGGTCAACACTATTTATCGCAAACTCTCATTTCAATTCTCTAAAAGTTGATTACTTTGGCCAAGGTAGCTCATCACCACTGCTGCAGCACTATTGGTCATTAGCCGTAGAAGAACAGTTCTACATAGTTTGGCCTATTGCACTTCTGCTCCTTGTCCTACTTTCCAAGACTCATTCCAAAAAGATTCTCTTAACTCTTCTGTCGGCAATTGCACTATTTTCATTTAGCTCGATTTTCATAATTGAGAAAACGCTGACCTATTTTGCGACCCAGACCCGAATTTGGGAATTGAGTATCGGGGCTTTGATTGCGATAATTGGCGCTAGAGCCTGGCCGAATATTTTGCAGTGGGTCGCATTCATAATCATCTTGGCCTCACTATTTTTTGTCGGGCCAGCTGACCAGGTGCCGGGACTAAAAGTCATTCCTGCTCTTTTAGCAGTAGTTGCTTTACTCACTGTTTCCAATGCTCGTCTGCAATTCATTCTAAGTAATCGTGTTATGCACTACATAGGCGATCTATCTTTTGTACTTTATCTCTGGCATTGGCCAGTCATTGAATTGCATCGGCAGCTGGCCGTTTCACCGCTCTCAACGTCTGACTCAATCTCACTACTGGTTATCACTTTTCTTTTGGCAATAACTACCCATCATTTATTTGAGAATCCGATTCGATTCAATAAGTACCTTGTACAACACCCTGGAGTTACCGTAATTTCAGGCAATCTAGCCATAACTCTCAACGTCTTAGCCAGCTATCTACTTGTGAAAGGTTAACCATGAAACTAACCGCCCGAATTC
>RFRA01000302.1 GCA_009924725.1 Actinomycetota bacterium | reverse complement strand
GCGGTCACGGGTGGGGCGGGCTTTATTGGCTCGAACCTCGTTGAGCGCCTTTTATCTCAAGGCCATGAAGTAACTGTTGTCGATGACCTATCTACTGGCCTAAAGCGCAATCTTGATCTAGATAAAGTTACATTCCACGAACTCTCATTAACGGATCGCGATGGTTTAGCTAAGGCAGTAAATGGCGTGGATGCGATTGTGCACTTGGGCGCTCGCGGTTCAGTGCCTCGATCACTGAAAAACCCAATTGCTACCCATGATGTAAATGCCACCGGCACTCTTAATGTGCTTGAGGCGGCACGCAGTAACGGCGCCCATGTTGTTTTTAGCTCTTCTTCATCGGTTTATGGTCGCAATGGTCAATTACCTAAAGATGAAAGCATGTGGCTTAGCCCGCTAACACCATATGCCGCAAGTAAGTTAGCTGCTGAAGGATATGTGCAGGCATACGGTGCTGCTTACGACGTGCCAGTAACTCTGCTTCGTTTCTTCAATGTATTTGGCCCAAAACAACGCCCAGATCATGAGTATGCAGCAGTGCTACCAAAATGGATCTGGAAAGCGATGAATAACGAATCAATCGATGTTTATGGTGACGGTAGCCAAACCCGTGACTTCACCTATGTGCGCACAGTTCTAGATGTAATTGAAGATGCACTTAATCGTGGAGTTCGCACTGAAGGTGCCGTAAATCTTGCTTACGGAAACCGCATCTCACTTTTAACGACAATAGAATTATTGAAGGCTCATTTCCCGGATCTTAAAGTTAACTTTCAAGGCGATAGACCTGGCGATGTTAAGAATTCACAGAATGATCCCATATTACTGAAGCAACTTTTTCCAAGCGTTGTGCCAACTGAATTTGATGTTGCTCTTAATGAAACAGTTAATTGGCTCAAGGAGTTTGGCCAAAGTGTTGCAAATGGACCTGCGACAGTTGATTAATTCAAACTATAAAAATCACACGTTGAGTAGCAACTAAATGTGCGGCATTGCAGGTGGAATTGGGCCAAGCGCGCCGAGTAAATTACTACTTGATAACCAACTAAA
>RFRA01000301.1 GCA_009924725.1 Actinomycetota bacterium | reverse complement strand
TGAAAAACAATTCGGCGGCCGTATAAATCTGAAATCTTTCCGTAAAGCGGAGTAGATGCGGTCGATGTTAATAGGTAAGCGGTAACCACCCAGGTGTAATGCTCTAAGCCGTTGAATTCCTCGACAATACTTTTTAAAGCCGCCGAAACAATAGTTTGATCAAGGGCTGCAAGTAACATGCCAGTCATTAATCCGGAGAGAATAATTAGAATCTCTTTGTGAGTGTGAACTTTCCCTTGCGTCTTCTCCGACATGATTGCCTTCCCAGCATAATTTCTTGCATTGAATCAAATTCGATTCTTGGCTCCAAAGCCGTTAACGCGGTAAGTTTACTCCGTGAAATCAGTTATCGCAGAGAATCTGGTGAAGACCTATCGCAAAGGCGAAGTTAAAGCCCTAGATGGGTTATCGCTAGATGTTGAAGAAGGCACTGTATTAAGCGTTCTGGGCCCAAATGGTGCCGGTAAAACTACCACTGTTCGCATACTTGCAACACTTTTATCACCTGATTCAGGCCATGCCACTGTAGGTGGAATTGATGTTATTAAGCATCCTGACAAAGTGCGCGAGATCATAGGTTTGTCTGGCCAATATGCAGCTGTCGATGAAACCTTAACGGGCTGGGATAACTTGGTTATGTTCGGTCGTTTGTATCACTTAGGCAAGAAAGCATCGATTGCTCGTGCAGACGAATTACTAGAGCGATTTTCGTTAACTGAAAGTGCTAAGCGCCCAATTAAAACTTATTCCGGCGGAATGCGTCGCCGCTTAGATTTAGCGGCCGCAATTATTGTTAAACCAAAAATTCTTTTTCTCGATGAACCAACAACTGGCCTCGATCCGCGCGGTCGCCAGGAAATGTGGGGAGTAATTAAAGAGTTAGTCGATGGTGGCGTTACCTTGTTACTAACTACGCAATATCTCGAAGAAGCCGATCATTTAGCTGATGAAATCGTAGTGATCGATCATGGCAAAGTAATTGCCCGTGGAACTTCTGATGCACTTAAAAAAGATGTGGGCGGCGAGCGACTTGAGGTAATTGTCGAGGCCAG
>RFRA01000031.1 GCA_009924725.1 Actinomycetota bacterium | reverse complement strand
GTCATGCGCTTAATGCGCAGACGTGAACCAGCTTCATCAATCAAATCGATTGCCTTATCTGGCAAGAAACGATCGGAAACATAGCGATCAGCCATGTTTGCTGCAGCCGCTAGAGCGCCATCGGTAATAGAGACTCGGTGGTGGGTTTCGTAGCGATCGCGTAGGCCTTTAAGAATTTCAATAGTGTGCGCGACTGATGGTTCTTTAACTTGAATTGGTTGGAAGCGACGTTCTAGAGCAGCATCTTTTTCGAGGTGCTTACGATATTCATCAAGAGTTGTTGCGCCAATTGTCTGCAGCTCACCGCGAGCAAGCATTGGCTTTAAAATGCTAGCTGCATCAATTGCGCCTTCAGCTGCACCGGCACCGACCAAAGTATGAATTTCATCAATGAAAAGAATGATGTCGCCACGAGTTTTAATCTCCTTAAGCACTTTCTTTAAGCGCTCTTCGAAATCACCGCGGTAGCGAGAACCGGCAACTAATGCGCCGAGATCAAGTGAGTAAAGCTGCTTATCTTTAAGGGTTTCAGGCACATCGTTCTTAACAATCGCTTGTGCTAGACCTTCGACAACTGCAGTTTTACCAACACCTGGTTCGCCAATTAACACTGGATTATTCTTGGTGCGACGAGAGAGCACCTGCATAACGCGTTCGATCTCTAATTCGCGGCCGATAACTGGATCAAGTTTTCCTTCACGAGCAGCTTGAGTTAAATTGCGACCGAATTGATCAAGTACTAGCGAAGTTGAAGGAGTTCCTTCGGCAGGACCATTAGCAGCAACTGCTTCTTTTCCTTGATAACCAGAAAGCAATTGAATTACTTGCTGACGAACACGATTTAAATCAGCGCCAAGTTTTACTAATACTTGTGCAGCTACGCCTTCGCCTTCGCGAATAAGGCCCAGCAAAATATGCTCGGTGCCAATGTAGTTGTGTCCAAGTTGCAAAGCTTCGCGAAGTGAAAGTTCGAGAACTTTCTTGGCGCGCGGGGTAAATGGAATATGACCACTTGGCGCTTGCTGACCTTGGCCAATAATTTCTTCAACTTGTGCGCGCACGGCTTCGAGTGAAATGCCCATGCCTTCCATCGCTTTAGCGGCAACGCCTTCGCCTTCATGTATCAGACCAAGCAGAATGTGCTCGGTGCCGATGTAATTGTGGTTGAGCATGCGTGCTTCTTCTTGGGCCAAAACAACAACCCGGCGGGCACGGTCGGTAAAACGCTCAAACATTGGCGGTACTCCTTTATTCGTATCTCGCTAAGCCTAATACCCGAGGGGGCAAGCTCGCGAGGCGGGATTTACGCTTGCAAAAACCACTAGATATGCCAGTTATAACCAGCTTGAACCCCAATTTATGCCCCAGAACCGTCAGGCAATCAGAGGATTTTAAGCATTCGGGTGTTGCCCAAAGTGTTTGGCTTAACCGATTCGAGGTCAAGGAATTCAGCCACGCCTGAGTCATATGACTTTAGAAGTTGCGTGTAAACCTCGGGTTCAACAGGGGTTCCTTGAATTTCTTCAAAGCCATGACGGCCAAAAAATTTAGTTTCAAAAGTTAAACAGAAAATTCGGGATAGACCAAGTTCGCGGGCACGATCAATAATTCGTTCCAGAATTTGATTTCCGATTCCGTTTCCGCGCAAGTTTTCGGTAATTGCAACTGAGCGAACTTCAGCTAAATCTTCCCAAAGCACGTGCAATGCGCCACAGCCAACTACTTGGCCATCTTGAACTGCAACCACAAATTCCTGCACACTTTCATAAAGTGTCACAGTTTCTTTTTGCAGCATGCGACCACCGGAAGCAAAATCTACAATTAATTTGTGAATTGCTTTAATGTCACTTGTGCGAGCTGGCCGAACTTCGATCATTACTCAATCTCCGGCTTAACTAATGGGAACAAAATTGTTTCGCGAATTCCGAGGCCAGTTAATGCCATAAGCAAACGATCAACACCCATACCCATTCCACCCATTGGTGGCATTCCAAATTCCATCGCGCGCAAGAAATCTTCATCAACTTGCATTGCTTCAACATCGCCCTTTGCGCCGAGGCGAGCTTGTTCAACTAAACGATCGCGCTGAATAACTGGATCAATAAGTTCGGAGTAACCAGTGGCTAATTCGAAACCTTCAACATAGAGATCCCACTTTTCAGCAACGCCAGGAATTTCACGATGTGCGCGAACTAACGGCGAAGTATCAACTGGGAAACCCATTACAAAAGTCGGTTCAATTAATTGATCTTTTGCAACATGTTCAAAAATTTCTTCAGCTAACTTGCCCGCAATCCAAGCTGGATCAACTTTGATGTCTAACTTAGTCGCGATCCGCTTTAAATCTTCCATGGGCGTTAGTGCTGTTACGGTCTCGCCCGCACCTTCAGAAATCGCTTCATATAGCGATATCTCGCGCCATTTTCCGCTGAAATCTATTCGGCGACCATCTTGATGAGTAACTACTAACGAGCCTGAAACAGCCATGGCGGCGTTCTGAATTAGCTTTTGAGTTAGTTCGGCAATTGAGCGCCAATCACCGAAAGCTTGGTAGCTCTCGATCATTGCAAATTCTGGCGAGTGCGAAGAATCGGCACCTTCATTACGGAAGTTTCGGTTAATTTCAAATACTCGGTCAATGCCACCAACAACACATCGCTTCAAGAAAAGTTCAGGTGCAATTCGCAAGAAGAGATCCATATCGTAGGCATTACTAAAAGATTTAAATGGGCGAGCAGCCGCACCACCATGTTGAACCTGCAACATTGGGGTTTCTACTTCAATGAAATCTAATTCATGAAAAGTTTGACGTAATGAACGTATTACCGTAGGACGCATACGAGCGGTTACTCGTGCTTCAGGGCGCACAATTAAATCTACATAACGCATACGAACGCGAGTTTCTTCAGAGAGCGGATTGTGTTCATTAGGCAATGGGCGCAAAGATTTAGAAGCCAGTTGCCATGAGTTAGCTAGAATAGAAAGTTCGCCACGCTTTGAAGTGATGATTTCACCAGTAACACTAACAATGTCACCAAGATCTATTTGAGTCTTCCAGGCAGAAATTGAATCTTCACCAACTTTGTCGAGTGAAAACATAGCTTGTAGTTCGGTGCCATCACCTTCGCGCAGCGTTGCGAAGCAGAGTTTGCCAGTATCGCGCTTAAAGATAATGCGGCCGGTCAAACTCTCGATATCACCAGTTGCGGTATCAGTTTCTAACCCGTGGTACTTAGTGCGAACTTCGCTCAAAGTTTTTGTGCGAGCAACCGCAACTGGGTATGGCTCAACGCCTTGGGCAATTAAATCGGCACGCTTTTCGCGCCTAATGCGCAATTGCTCAGGTAGATCTTCACCGATATTTGGAGTCTGCTCGCTCATAAGAAGTGCAGTCTAACTGCTACTGATTGCGCTCGTGAATCAGACGCAAACCGATCAACGTTAGATCAGGTTCGTGTTCATCAATCGTCTCAGAAACGCCCAAAATTAAGGGTGCCAGGCCGCCAGTAGCAACAACAGTTGGCGTATCGCTATAGCTCAATGCAAGTTCTTCAGTGATGCGATTTACCAAGCCATCGACTTGGCCAGCAAAGCCAAAGATAGTTCCGGACTGCAGCGCTTCAACGGTATTTTTCCCAATTACTGATTTCGGAAGAATTAGTTCTACTTTGCGCAATTGTGCGGCTCTGGCAGCAAGTGCTTCAACTGAGATTTCTATGCCTGGCGCAAGCGCTCCACCTAGAAACTCACCGGTTGGTGAAACCACATCAAAGTTTGTTGATGTTCCAAAATCAACCACGATTGCTGGTCCGTCAAATAAAGTGTGAGCGGCCAAAGTATTTACGATGCGGTCAGCGCCAATTTCTTTCGGATTATCTACCAAAAGTGGAACTCCAGTTTTAATTCCTGGCTCAACGATGGTAGTTGGCACATCTTCAAAGTAATCAGCGATCATGCGACGTAATTCGCGCAGAGTTGCGGGTACGGTGCTGCAAATTGCTAAGCCAGTTAAGTCATACTCCGAAACCAGAGCTTCGTATTGCAACCAAAGTTCATCGGCCGTGTTGCGTGGGTCGGTCTTAACTCGCCAAGACTGGGTTAAATTCTCACCTTCGAAAATTCCCAGCACGGTATTGGTGTTACCAACATCTACAGTTAACAACATAGTTATTTGCTCCTTACGTCAAGGCCGATATCGAAATTTTTTGCCGAATGCGTGAGTGCGCCAATTGCTAGGAAATCAACGCCAGTTTCGGCATATGTGCGAGCTTTATCTAGCGTGATGCCACCCGAAGCTTCTAATTTAGTTTGGCCCGCAACTAGTGAAACTGCTGCTCGACATTGGTCAGGTGTCATATTGTCGAGTAGAACTAAATCCGGCTTTAGTGGCAGAACTTCGGCTAACTGTTCCAAAGTATCGACTTCGATCTCGATCGGAGCGTTCGGAAATGCGCTGCGAACCGCGCCAAACGCTGCTTTCACGCCACCAGCTGCGGCAATGTGATTATCTTTAATCAGAGCTGCATCAGACAATGACATTCGATGATTAGTTCCACCGCCCAGATGCACGGCAAACTTTTCTAATTCACGCCAACCAGGTGTGGTCTTGCGAGTATCGCGAATTTCGCACTTTGTGCCAGAAACAGCTTTAACCCATTGGTTAGTTAAGGTAGCAATGCCAGATAAGTGTCCTAGGAAATTTAGTGCGGTTCGTTCTGCTAGCAAGATCGCACGCGCATTTCCGGAAACTCTAATTAATACATCACCGGCATTTACTGATGCGCCATCTTCAACCAGGACTGAGATACCCACAACTCCAACTTCAGTTAAAACTGCTTTTGCCATTTCGAGGCCAGCAACTACGCCAGATTCACGTGCTACAAACTCTGCCTGTAGCTCGGCATCGGCCGCAATAGTTGCAACTGAAGTTACATCTACTCCCCCTGCTAAATCTTCGGCAAGGGCGGCTTTTACTAAATCGTAATTAATCATTTATTTATCACCTGCGCATATTCAGTTGCCCAATTACCAACTTCATCAATTTGTTGCACAATTCTTTTTTCCCATGCGACACTTGTATCTGGGAAATCTTCGCGCCAGTGCGAACCGCGCGTTTCTTGTCTAATCAACGCTGCTCGCAAAATTGTTTGGGCAAGTTGAAATAGATTGGTAGTTTCCCAAGCATCAACTTGTGGGGAATCGCTTTGTCGAACTTCGAGTCTAGAAAGTGCATTACTGGTCTCAATCAGCGAGTCAGCTGAACGCAATACGCCAGCACCACGACTCATGGCAGTTTGTAGCTCTTTGCGAACAGCGGGGTCGAGCAAGAAAGATTGACTGTTGTTCTCAACTGGTTCAGATTCGGCCGGCAAATTTGCGGCAATATCTGCTGCGATACGAGCACTGAAAACTAGGCCTTCGAGCAGTGAATTTGAGGCTAATCGGTTAGCTCCGTGAACGCCAGAACAAGCGGTTTCACCACAGGCATATAGGCCAGCAATACTGCTGTGACCATTTAAATCTACGCGCACTCCACCTGAGGCATAGTGAGAAGCTGGTGCTACTGGAATTAAATCTTTACTTGGGTCGATACCGTGAGATAAACATGATGCGTTAATGGTTGGAAATCTTTCAGCGAAACCAGTTAAGTGGCGAACATCGAGCCAGACATGGTCTTGGCCGCTGTCTTTCATTTTGCGCATGATTGCAATTGCCACAACATCGCGTGGCGCTAATTCAGCCAACGGATGTAGCTCTTGCATAAATCGAATTCCGTTGTCATCAACTAAATATGCACCTTCACCGCGAACCGCTTCAGAAATTAATGGTTGCTGACCACGTGATTTTCCACCTAACCAAAGTACGGTGGGATGGAACTGAATAAATTCTACATCTGCAATTTTTGCACCAGCTCGCAGCGCAAGAGCAACTCCGTCGCCAGTAGATACCGATGGATTAGTCGTGCTCGCAAAAACTTGCCCGAGCCCGCCGGTGCCAAGAACCACAGCTTTGCCAAGTGCTTGACCAACTCCATCACGAGAGCCGGCACCAATTACGTGCAGAGTAACGCCGCATACGCGACCAGTTTTATCTTTTAGCGCATCTAGTACCAAAGCATCTTCAACAACCTCAATTTGTGGATCATTACGAACTGCAGCCAATAGCGCACGTGATACTTCAGCACCAGTTGCGTCTCCGCCAGCATGCAAAATGCGATTACGTAAATGGCCACCTTCGCGAGTTAGCGCAATTTCGCCATCGGCTTCAGTATCAAATTTGGCGCCACGCTCAATTAATTTGCGGACAGCTTCAGGACCTTCAGTCACCAAAACTCGAACTGCTTCAACATCGCAAAGGCCGACACCTGCCGTCAAAGTATCTGTTAAATGGGCCTCTGGTGAGTCACCGTCGCCAAGTGCTGCTGCGATTCCGCCTTGCGCCCACTTAGTTGAACCTTCGTCCACTTTTGCTTTCGTAACTATTAAAACTGATAAGCCAAAAGTTCGAAGCTGTAGTGCAGTAGTCATGCCCGCGATTCCAGAGCCGACCACAATTACATCGGCGCGCGAAGTCCAACCTGGCTTGGGGGCAAGTAACTTCATGAGTTGGTTTCCACAACCGCATTATCTAGCAATCGAACTCCATTTATCCAACCAGCGATGATGGCCCGCCTGTGTTGAGTAATTGCGCTAGCTTTTTGAAAAGTTTTCTCATCAATAATCTCGGCATAATCTAATTTGAAATCTGGCTCGGTTGCCAAGATTTCCTGCATTCGCGCGGGTTCATTGAGTGCTTTAGAAATAATTAACGCAGCTGCTCGATCTGATTCGGTTAACCGAATATTCCGTGATGATAGAGCTAGGCCGTCAAATTCACGCACAGTCGGTACTGCGTCAATTTCAATCTTTTTAAAGTGATTTTTGATTAGCCACAACTGCTGAAAATCTTTCTCACCGAATACAGCCGCAGTTGGTTTAACAATTTCAAATAGCCGATTAACTACAGTTAAGACACCAGCAAAGTGACCCGGCCGTGAGGCACCTTCATAAAGATCGCCAACCGAACCAGCTGATATCTGAACTGGATCAGTTGGATAAATTTCTTCATAATTTGGAAACCATACTTCGGTAGCACCTGCCAAAGTTGCAACTTGGATATCGGTTTCAGGAGTTCGCGGATATCTTTCTAAATCAGTGGCATCAGAAAATTGCAGCGGATTAACAAAAATGCTTACAACTACCTCTTTATCTAATTCTCGAGCACGCTTAATCAACGCTTGGTGCCCCTTGTGAAGGGCGCCCATTGTCGGAACTATTACGGTCATCTTTTGGCTCCAGTCCTTTTGCGGTCCCGGGCGATGCGTCCTTATTCTAAATCAGTATTTAGTAGATCCGAAATCCGGCCGTGCGTAAGCAAGATTGCCTCAGGCTCAATCTCAAACCAAGGTGCTAAAACAAAGCGACGTTCGTGAGCTCGTGGGTGGGGCAAGGTCAATTTCTCATCATGGACTAATAATCCGCCATATTGAATCAAATCTAAATCAATTACCCGTGGTCCCCAATGAATTTCACGAGTGCGACCCATCGCAGTTTCAATGCCATTTAACAGGGCCAACAAATCTTTAGCTGGCAACTCTGACTCGATAATTGCAACAGCATTTTGATAGTCAGGTTGCTCTGGTCCACCTACGGGTTTCGTTTGCAGATAACTGGAAACAGCAATCACATCGGTTGCTTCGCGCAAAAGTGCAACTGCTAAATCTAAATTTGCTTTCGGATCTCCGATATTGGCACCTAACGAAACTACAGCTTTCATCGAGTACGAATAACCATCACATTAATATCGCTAGTGACGGCATTTACTGGCGCACTTGGTTTGTGCACTGTGACTAGCGCGATTTCGACCAAGCTCGCAGTTGCCAAAATCTCATCAGCAATCACGCCAGCTAACTTCTCAATCAATTTATATGGTGTGCCAGTTATCGCAGCAACAACTAAGTCACAGATTGCGCCATAGTCGACCGTGTCGGATAAATCATCACTAATTGAGGCTTTTTCTAAATCTAGAATTAATTCAACATCGACCAGGAACTCTTGGCCATTCTTCGTTTCCTCAGCAAATACTCCGTGATAACCGAAGCCCTTAATGCCATTTATGCGAATTGAATCATTCACTGCAAGACCGCCTTGTTAGCTGCTACTCCGTGAACTCTAACTGCCCAGATACCGCTTTGGCTAAGCCGCTTAGTTAGCTCGACAGTGGCTGCTTCACGAGAGGTTGGATCATCTCCCCCTAGGAATCGTTTACGTGATGCGCCAACAAGTACTGGGTAACCAAGGGCTACAAACCGCTCAATTTCCTCGATTATTAGCCAGTTATCTGCGGCTTCTTTAGCAAAGCCGATTCCTGGATCAATAATCAAATTTGATTTACTAACACCTGCTGAAAGTGCTGCCTCAATTCGCAAACTTAACTCTGCGATGACTTCTTCGACCACATTTGTGTAAACCGCCAAATTATTCATCTCTTTAGAGTGGCCACGCCAATGCATGGCGATGTAAGGAACCTTTAACTCAGCCACGGTATCTAACATGGCAGCATCTGCCAGTCCGCCACTTACATCATTAATTATTGATGCACCAGCAATTACTGCTGCTCGCGCAGTTGAAGCCCGCATGGTGTCGATACTTATTGGTTTACCGGCATCAGTTAACTTTGAAATTACATTAATTACCCGACGTTCTTCTTCAGCAGCTGAAACTCGCTCGGCACCTGGTCGAGTAGATTCACCGCCTACATCAATAATGTCAGCGCCTTCGGAAATTAATTTTAAACCGTGCTCAACGGCAGCTGGATAAGTGAAGTGTTCGCCACCATCGGCAAAGGAATCCGGTGTCGCATTAAGAATTCCCATTACCAACATGAATTATCTACCGAGCTGTAATTAGTGACATTGCTTCGGCGCGAGTAGCCGGATCGCGTAGCACTCCACGCACTGCGCTAGTAATTGTGCGGGCCTCAGATTTGCGTACTCCACGCATTGACATGCATAAATGCTCACAATCGATAATTACGATTACACCCATTGGCTTTAGAATTTCCATCATGGCATCTGCAATTTGCGAAGTCATGCGCTCTTGAACTTGAGGTCGCTTGGCAAAAACATCTACTAGGCGTGCAATTTTCGACAGGCCAGTAATTTTCCCATTTGGAATATAGCCAACATGAGCAACGCCGTGAAAAGGTGTTAAGTGGTGCTCGCACTGTGAAAACAAGTCAATATCTCTAATAATTACCAGTTCTTCGTGGCCAATATCAAAAGTTGTGGTTAGTACATCTTCGGGTGATTGGTAGAGCCCTGCGAAGTTTTCGGCCATGGCACGCGCTACTCGCGCCGGTGTATCTCGCAATCCATCGCGCTCAGGGTCTTCACCTAGCGCAAGTAGCAGCT
>RFRA01000004.1 GCA_009924725.1 Actinomycetota bacterium | reverse complement strand
GACCGCCGATACCCGCACCACCGGCTGCCCGGCCACCAACTTGGCGTGAAAGTGATTCACCCCAACCACGTAAGCGTGGCAATAGGTACGATATTTGCGCGAGCTCTACTTGCGCTTTACCTTCTTTGCTTTTGGCATGTTGGGCGAAAATATCAAGAATCAAAGCGGTGCGATCAATGACCTTTACTTTTACCTTCTCTTCTAACTGTCGAAGTTGGGAAGGCGAAAGTTCGCCATCGCAAATTACGGTATCTGCCCCAGTTGCAACCACTACTTGTCGAAGTTCAACCACTTTTCCAGAACCGATATAGGTGGCTGGGTCCGGTTTATCACGATGCTGAATTAAACCTTCCATGACTTCTGAACCTGCGGTTTCGGCAAGTGCTTTCAATTCTGCGAGTGAATTTTCAGCCATAGTCGAACTGCCTTCAGTCCAAACGCCAACTAGGACGACTTTTTCAAGTTGTAGCTCGCGATATTCAGCCTCAGAGATATCTTGCAGCTGGGTTGAAAAACCTTTAACCCGGCGAAGTGCGTTACGTTCAACTAGATCAGGCTGAATGCTTTCGGCGTAATCATCGCTATCAGCAGCATCAAAGTCAGCCGCAACTCTTGCACTTTCGGCAAGAAGCGCTTCAAAATCATCAAATTCGTCGCCCTGTTTACTCACAACAAATACTTACTAATATCATGATCAGCAACTAAGACTGCGGGTCCGATCAGCGTTGCGTTGCTATGTCCATCTATATCAACTTCCAAACGACCGCCAGGTGGGTTGACGATCCACTTTGCGGGCAATTTAGCTTTAGTATGAAGAGTTGCAGCAAGTGCGACAGCGCAAACGCCAGTGCCACAAGATCTGGTTTCACGGCTTCCGCGTTCAAAGACGCGCATCTTTACTTCACGTTCGCCAGTGATCTCTACAAATTCAACATTTACGCCTTCAGGGTAAGCATCCTTAGGGCGAACAACTGGTGCATCGGCAAGTGCGCCTACTTCGCCTAGATCTTCGACAAATACAACTGCATGCGGATTACCAACACTGATGTGATAACCATTCCAGACTTTGCCATTTGTGGCTGCTGAAATTTCCTCAGCTTCGTCAGTAACTTGCCCCATATTTACCGAGATATCACCAGTGGCTGGTACTCGCAGATGCTTAACACCATCGCGAGTATTAATTGCAAAAATACCTTCAGGCTGATGACCACGTTCAACTAAATACTTTGCCGTTACGCGAATGCCATTGCCGCACATCTCAGCCAGCGAGCCATCGGCGTTACGATAATCCATAAACCAACGTTCATCTTTTTTTCCAATTCGAATCAGGCCATCAGCGCCTATTCCTGATTCACGATTGCAAATTGCAGCCGTTTGCGCGGTAGTAATTGAAAGCAGATTTTCAGGGTCAAAAACTAGAACAAAGTCATTCTCAGTTCCGTGGCCATAGGTTGCAATCATGATTTGGCTATTCTATTTCCGACAAGATTATTTCCAGCCGAGGCTGGATCGGTGAAATCCATTTAATTCGAGCATCTCGTGAGAACCACGTTTCTTGGCGTCTGGCGTACTGTCTGGTTGCCCGCTTAGTTTCCTCAATTGCAGCATCAAGGGTTAGATCACCGCGGCGCATTGCAATCACTTGGGCATAGCCAAGAGCCAATTGAGCAGTACGTGCCGAAGTTATTCCGGCAGCAATACAGCGATCGACTTCTTCAACTAGACCAGCGGCATACATTCGATCAACGCGATCACTAATTCGCTCGCCGAGAGCCTCACGATCCATCACTAACCCAAACTGTCTAGCAGCTGGATAAAGTTCAGAATCTTTCCGAGGTAAGTTTGCCGTGAATGGTTTGCCAGTAATTTCAATAACTTCAAGTGCTCGAACTATCCGCCTGGTATTTGCACGATCAATGGCCAGAGCTGCAGCGGGATCTAATTTTTCAAGTCGTTCGAATAAAACATGCGCACCAAGCTCTACCGCTTCCTTCTCTAACGCTTCACGAACAGCTGGGTTGGTATCCGGGAAATTCAGTTCATCTAAAATTGCTTTGATGTAGAGCCCAGTTCCACCAACAATAACTACTGATTTTCCACGACTCTGAATCTCAGCAATTTTGGCTCGTGCCTGGCTTTGGTACCAAGCCACATTCGCGTCTTCAGTTACCTCAAGCACATCTAGCAGGTGATGCGGTATCCCCTGGCGCTCTTCGACACTTATCTTAGCTGTTCCAATATCCATGCCTTTGTAGAGCTGCATAGAATCAGCATTGATAATCTCGGCGTCAATTTTCTGGGCCACTGAAACCGCGAGATCACTTTTGCCAGTGGCAGTTGCGCCACAAATAACAATTAACTTCATGCGCGAATAACCGGGATACCTAACATGGTTCCCTTTATTTCGCGTTTAGCACGGCGTTCAACTTTGCCACCTATGCCAATCAAATAATGCGATGAGCTCTCGGTGATATCTACTGTGATTAAGTCACCTGGTAGCGGCTGTTCAACCATTGAGTTGAAGTGCACTAATCTGAAATCTTCACTGCGCCCCGTCATACGGTCATTATCTCCATTACGACGACCAGAAACTTCAGCAACTAGAACTTTCATGGTGCGACCAATTGCTTCGGCATTTACCGAAGCTGAAATCGCTTCTTGATGTGCGTGTAAGCGGGTGTAACGCTCTCCCACAACTTCGGGCGGTACTTGATTAGGCATTACGGCAGCTGGTGTTCCGGGACGAATTGAATATTGATAGGTATAGGCGGCCGAGAATCGTGCTTGCGTCGCGAGATCTAACGTCGCTTGGAAATCTTCTTCGGTCTCACCTGGAAAACCTACGATAATGTCTGTCGTTACTTGCGAATGTGGCATGGCTGTGCGGACTCGATCAAGAATTCCCAGATAGCGATCAGTGCGATACGAGCGGCGCATTTCCTGCAGAATTCGATTGGAACCAGATTGCAATGGCATATGTAGATGTGGCATCACATTTGGCGTGCTGGCCATTGCCTCGATTACATCATCTGTGAAATCTCGTGGGTGCGGGGACATAAAGCGAACGCGCTCCAGCCCGGCAATCTTGCCGCATTCCTTCAACAAGTTAGCGAATGCAGCGCGATCACTAAAATCGACACCATAAGCATTTACATTCTGACCAAGTAGCGTTATTTCGATAACGCCAGAATCAACTAAAGTGTTTATTTCGCGCAAAATGTCAGCAGCTGGACGATCTTTTTCAATTCCACGTAGCGTTGGCACAATACAGAAGGTGCAAGTGTTGTTGCAACCAACTGACACAGATACCCACGCCGTAAAGTCACTAAAACGCTTAGCCGGCAGCGTCGATGGAAAATGCTCTAGCGCTTCTAGAATTTCGATTTGGGACTCTTCTTCAATTCGCGCACGTTCAAGCAATACTGGTAGCGAACCAACGTTATGGGTTCCAAAAACCACATCAACGTAAGGTGCTTTCTTAAGGATTGTGGCTTGATCTTTCTGGGCCAAGCAGCCGCCAACAGCAATCTGCATTGCAGGGTTAAGTTTCTTAACTGGAGCCAAGAAACTCAAATTTCCGTAAAGTTTGTTATCAGCGTTTTCGCGAACTGCGCAAGTGTTAAAAACAACTAAATCTGCTTGCTTTCCGGTTTCAACTGGAACGTAACCATCAGCCTCTAATAAACCGGCAATACGTTCAGAATCGTGCACGTTCATCTGGCAGCCGTAAGTCTCGACCAGATATGTGCGTGTCATGGGTAGAAGAGTATCGTTGAGTTAGATGGCAAGCACATTGATCGCAAGCGTTGAGCGATCTACTACCAGAATCTGGTGATTGGGCAGCTGTTTCCAACCATCTTGATTCCAGCCACTCGAGGCAACGACAACATCTTTCTCGGTAATTTTGTAGTAAAGATCGTAATAACCATCACCAGCCCAACTTGGTTTGCGGTCAGGATCGTGCTCACAGATTGTTATGAATTGTGAGTCTGTCAAAATCATGGCGTTGATGCTCGAGAAGTCAATCTCTTTAATTATTGCAAGTGCGCTCTTTATTCCTTCGATTAAACCTAACTTTTTAATTTCCGTTAAGAGAAAATAGAAATACTTCTCGCTATCGGTATCTCCCAAAATATATTGGCGTAGCTGATCAGCGATGTATGGATCTAGGGCATCTTTGGGATAAACAGCACCATTATGAATGAAGGTATAGCCATCATGCATAAAGGGATGAGAATTTTTTTCGCTGACTGGAATTCCAGCCGTAGCCCAACGAAGGTGAAGGAGCGCTCCATCTGTACTTGTATTAGTAATGGCGCTCTCAAAATCCGGACTAGTACGAGCAACTTCTGCTGCTTTATTTAACTGAGTCTTCTTTGCACCATGTTCGATAGCAGATATACCCCAACCGTCACAGTGGATATCGGATAAATCTATGAATTCGGACAAATTTGCCCCAGCAGCAGCAGCAAAAGTCTCAGGTTGGCAAGACACGAACCCCATTAGACGGCACATTTTGAGACAAACCTCTTCCGTTGAGAGCACACTTTGAAGTAGAAAGGTTACCTCGGTGACCTTCATCGATCCAGCACCAACGACCTCGGAGCATGGCGTTCCAAGGTTAAAGCGGCTTTAGGAGGAATGTAATTGGCTAATAATCTAGATGCAGATGCGGCGAAACTTGCCGAGCTTGGCTACAAGCAAGAATTTGATCGCAAGTGGAGTGGATTTCACAACTTCGCAATTTCTTTCTCAATCATTTCGATTCTTTCCGGATGTTTCACCACATTCGCACAGGCTTGGAACAACGGTGGCCCGGTAGCAATCTCTGTTGGTTGGCCAATCATTGCAAGCTTGATCATGATCGTTGGTCTAGTAATGGCCGAGCTGCTATCGGCAATGCCAACAGCAGGTGGAATTTATTATTGGGCACTTAATTTAGGTCGCCCTGTACATGGCTGGATAACCGGTTGGCTAAATCTCATGGGTCTAGTAGCCGTAACAGCAGGCGTGGACTATGGATTTGCAAACTTCTTTGTGTACACCGCAAACCTTTTTAACAATTCGATTGATCCAGGAAACTTAAAGTTGGTATTCGCAGTCTTTGCGGTAACTCTTCTGATTCACATTGCTATGAACATTTATGGTGCAAACATAATCCATCGCCTGCAGAGTATTAACGTCTGGTGGCATGTTGGAGGCGTCGCAGCTGTAATTCTTATTCTGATTATGGTGCCCGCAAAGCACCAGAGCACATCATGGGTCTTTACTCATCAGATTAATAACAGTGGTTTTGGTAATTATTGGTTCTATGTATTGCCTGTTGGCTTCTTACTTACTCAATACACAATTACTGGTTTTGATGCCTCGGCTCACGTTTCTGAAGAAACTGGCCAAGCCTCAAAAGCTGCTGCACAAGGTCTCTGGAAATCAATTGCTTACTCTGCAGTTGCTGGTTGGTTGATGCTTCTAGCATTCCTTTATGCCGCAACTGATGAAGCTGGAATCACTAAAGCAGGTGGTGCTTCACAGGCCATCTTCATTACAGCGCTTTCTCTAGGTTGGGCGAAGATCATCTTGATCATCACATGTGTTGGTCAGTTCTTCTGTGGAATGTCTTGCGTAACCGCTGGTTCTCGCATGCTTTTCGCATTTTCGCGCGACCGTGCCGTTCCTGGACATGCCTCATGGGTAAAAATGGATAAGAACCACAACCCATCAAATGCAGCATTTGCTCTTGGTGCCGCTGCAATCGTGATTGCACTTCCTGCAATTTGGTCGGCAGTTGCTTTCTTCGCGGTTACCTCAATGGCGGTAATTGGATTATTCGGATCATTTGCGATTCCAATTTGGCTGCGTTGGCGTAAGGGTGATGCTTTCAAGCAAGGTGAATGGAATCTTGGAGGTAAGTGGAAATGGATGGCACCTGTTGCAGTGGTAGAAATTGCAATGATTTCTATCTATTTCTGTCTTCCAACAACTCCTGCTGGTGTTTGGTGGGGTGCGG
The DNA here is from genome assembly GCA_009924725.1 of Actinomycetota bacterium. Lineage (GTDB taxonomy): Bacteria > Actinomycetota > Actinomycetes > Nanopelagicales > Nanopelagicaceae > Planktophila. The sequence goes on along the minus strand of RFRA01000004.1, from coordinate 9,953 downwards.
ACTTTAGTTGGAAGTCTGCAAACTACACACCAATTGCCTTCATCTTCGTATTAGGTGGCGCAATGCTCTGGTGGGTAGTCTCCGCACATAAGCACTTCAAGGGTGTTGTACGTAACGTCTAATAAGCAATCCAATTACTATAATTAACCCGCCTTGCTTCGGTAAGGCGGGTTAATTACTTTAGGGAGTGAAATGTCTGGTCGGGTAGATAAGCGAATTGCAATAGTTACTGGTGCTGGCTCAGGAATAGGACAAGCAAGTGCAATCCGGCTAGCCGAGGAAGGTGCAACTGTTATTTGCGCAGACATTAACGCCGCTGCTGCTAATGAAACAGCCAGCCAGATTCGTGATATGAATTTCAAGGCAGAAGGATATGAAATCGATATCTCTGATAGCAATGCTTGCGACTTAATGGTTTCCCAGTGTGTAGATAAGTTTGGTCCTATTGATATTTTAGTAAATAATGCTGGCGTTAACTTACCTGGTGTATTCCATGAGGTTTCAAATGAAACTATTGATCGAACTTTAAATGTAAATATTAAAGGCGCAATGTTTTTAACTCGTGCCGCTATCCCCCATATGTTGAAGAATTCGCGTGGTTCAATCGTAAATATGTCTAGCGTTAATGGCTTAGTTTCTGAGCCTTACTTGAGTGTGTACTCAGCTTCAAAAGGCGCAATAGTTATGTTCACTCGAGGCATCGCCCTTGACTATGCAAAAACTGGAATTCGTTGCAACGCTATCTGCCCGGGCTGGGTCGATACTCCAATAAATCACGCCCATGCCAAGATGTTGGGCGGACTAGATCATGTCTACAAAACCATTGATTCTTTCCAGCCAATTGGACGCCCCGGCACCAGCCGCGAAATCGCAAATGTGGTCCTATTCCTTGCTTCCGATGAAAGCTCATTTATGACTGGCTCGATAGTTTCGGCAGATGGTGGCATGACTGCGCAGTAACTGGAATAGTACGGACATGAGTTCGCTAAGCCTAGAAAGTTTGAAAGCCAAAATAGCCGACGGCTCGATCGATACCGTGGTCGTGGCTATGACCGATATGCAAGGTCGGCTAACCGGTAAACGTATCCATGGTCAATACTTCCTGGATGAAGTCATAAAACATGGCACCGAAGGTTGTAACTACTTACTTGCCGTAGATGTAGATATGAACACTGTTGATGGCTATGCGATGTCCTCTTGGGAGCGCGGTTATAGCGATTTCGCACTTATTCCTGATCTAAACACGCTTCGCTTAATTCCATGGCAACCTGGTGCAGCGCTAATTTTGGCAGATGTCGCATGGCTAGATCACACCGATGTAGTTGCCTCTCCTCGCCAAGTGCTTCGTAAGCAAGTTGCCGAACTTGAAAAGCATGGCATGGTCGCAATGTGTGGAACTGAATTGGAATTTGTAGTTTATAGAGATAGTTACGAGGAAGCTTGGAACAAAGGTTATAAAAATCTAGTTCCAGTTAATCAATACAATGTAGATTATTCGATCTTAGGTGGCTCTCGAATTGAACCACTATTGCGCGATATCCGGATGGGTATGTCGGTTGCTGGCATGGTGGTTGAATCAGTTAAGGGCGAATGCAACTTAGGCCAACATGAAATTGCTTTTAAATATTCAGATGCTCTTTCAAATTGTGATAACCATGTTATTTATAAGAACGGCGCCAAAGAGATCGCCGATCAACAAGGTTATGCACTTACTTTCATGGCTAAGCCAAACGAGAAAGAGGGCAACTCTTCGCATATCCACTTATCTTTCCGAGGTCTAAAAGGTGAGTTAGTAATGACCGATGACTCAGATTCTGAGCATGGAATGAGCGAAGTTGGTCGCCAATTCATTGCAGGTCAAATTGCTCATCTGCGCGAACTGTCAATTCTCTTTGCACCAAATATCAACTCATATAAGCGGTACGTGCCAGGATCATTTGCACCAACTGCTGTTCGCTGGGGCCGCGATAACCGCACCTGCGCTCTTCGCCTAGTTGGTCATGGCGCAGGGCTCCGACTTGAAAATCGTGTACCGGGCGGAGATGTAAACCCGTATCTTGCGGTAGCCGGAATCATTGCTGCTGGTTTAGATGGCATTAAAAACAAATTAACTCTTGAACCAGCATTTACTGGCAATGCCTATGAATCTGATTCTGCTCGAGTACCGGCATCAATGACTGAGGCACTAGATCTTTGGGAAAATAGTGCCTGGGTTAAAGAAGTTTTTGGTAGTGAGGTACAAGCCCATTACGCAAATATGGCAAAGGTAGAACTAGCCGCATACGGCAAAGCAGTGACTGACTGGGAACTGTTCCGCAACTTTGAAAGGTTCTAAGTAATGTCCACGACTTTTGATGTAATAAATCCTGCCAATGAGAAAGTCTTCTCTACTCTAGAAGAGGCAGATGTAGCTCAAACAGACTTAGTCATTGCCAAGGCTGCCAAAGCTTTTCAAACTTGGCGAGATGTAACCCCCGGCGATCGGGCTAATCTCTTGCGCCGTTTCTCATCATTAGTCACATCTCATCGCGAAGAACTTGCTCAGATCGAAATCAACAACTCAGGCCACACTCGCGGCAATGCACTTTGGGAAGCTGACAATGTTGCAAATGTTTTAAACTATTACGCGGGTGCCCCAGAGCGTCTATATGGAAAACAGATCCCGGTCGGCGGCGGAATAGACATCACCTTTAAAGAGCCAATTGGTGTCGTCGGAATTATTGTTCCTTGGAATTTTCCGATGCCAATTGCCGGGTGGGGCTTCGCAGCCGCCCTTGCTTCTGGAAATACCGTGGTCTTAAAGCCAGCCGAGTTAACGCCACTAACAGCAATTCGTTTAGCTGAGATAGCACTTGAAGCTGGCATCCCAGAAGGTGTATTTAATGTAATTGTCGGTAAAGGTAGCGTCGTTGGAAATCGTTTTGTCACTAATCCGACAGTTCGCAAAATTTCGTTCACTGGTTCAACTGCAGTTGGTAAATCAATTATGGCTGGTTGCGCCGATCAAGTTAAGCGAGTAACTCTTGAACTTGGCGGCAAGAGTGCCAACGTAATCTTTGCAGATTCTGATGTTGATTTAGCAGCCGCATCCGCACCTGGCGCAGTATTTGATAACTCAGGACAAGACTGCTGTGCCCGTTCGAGAATTCTGGTTCAAGAAAGCATCTTCGACCGCTTTATGGCTGGCTTCGAAAAAGGCGTAAAAGAATTTCGGGTAGAGGATCCAAATCTGGATTCATCACAAATGGGTCCACTTATTTCCAAGAAGCAATTAGAAACTGTGCAATCTTTCCTTGGCGATCAGGATGATCAAGTGGCTTTTACAGGTTCTGCCCCTGTCGGGCCTGGTTACTGGATGCCACCAACAGTTCTGCTACCAAAAAGTGTTAATGCTCGTACTTGGCGTAAGGAAATATTTGGTCCAGTAGTTTCAGTTCTTACCTTCAAGGATGAAGCAGAAGCAATTGAGCTCGCTAATGCCTCGCAATACGGCTTATCGGGATCTATCTGGACTAATAACATGGGCCGCGCTATTCGCGTATCTCGTGCGATTGAGAGTGGAAACTTATCTGTTAACTCTCACTCATCAGTCAGATTCTGGACGCCATTTGGTGGCTTCAAACAATCCGGACTGGGTAGAGCCCTTGGTCCTGATGCCCTCGATGCTTACACTGAAACAAAAAACGTGTTCTTTTCTGCTTAAGCGCTGCGCTTCGTCAAATTTAAAGCAGCAGTAAATGCTTCAACAACTTCGGCCTTGCTCCAAGGCTTTGGTGCTTGAGTGATGAAGTAATCATTCATTGCGTTATCAGAGAGCAACTCAATATCTGATTGAGTAATGCCAATGCTAGAGAGCACTGGAAAATCGAGATCTGCCAGCATCTTGCGAACCGCTTTAACTGCGCGGGAGCCATCTGATGTGCCATCGGCTGGAACACCCATGGCATCTGCTACCCGCTCCATTTTTGCTGGAACGACCTTTGCTTCACGAGTTAAGGTTTCGACGAGCACTAATCCGATTGTTAGGCCATGAGGAACATGCTTTAAGCCACCAATTGCTTGACCTAATGAATGTTCTGCCGTGCAATCTGAAATATTCATAGTTAAACCAGCCATCATGCTGCCAGCTGACATCGCAGAACGAGCTGCTTTATCGTTGCCATCTTTATATGCGGCCACCAGTGCATTAGACATCATATGAACAGCTTCATAACCGATTGCATCCCCTATCGGCGTCGAACACTTAGCAATAATTCCAGCAATTGCTTGAGCTAACGCATCGATACCAGTATTAGCGGTCATGGTTGGTGGCATGCTGTAAGTAAGAACTGGATCAACTAACGCAACTTGTGCGCGTAGGTTTCCATTAGCAATTCCGGTTTTCAACCCAGCTTCAGGATCAGAAATCACAGATCCACCAGAAACTTCGGAACCAGTTCCAGCTGATGTTGGCATAGCAATCAGCGAAATAACTGGGACTGGGTAATTTGGTGCCTTACTTTGGAATTCGCGAAAAGTGCAATTCAGTTGTGCGCACAAACGTGCAGCCTTTGCAGTATCAATGACGGAGCCACCACCTAGAGCAATCAGAGTCTGCGCACCCGATGCCTTAAGTGCACTAGTCGCATCATCGACCATCTCAATGGTTGGCTCGCCAGCTGGCTTTTCAAAAACTGTAACGGTCAGGCCAGAGACAGTGACAAGGTGATCAATAACAGACTTCGCAGCTGGATTAAATTTTTCAATCCCAGCATCAACCATAAGGAAGACATTCTGCGCACCTAACTCAGTTATTACATCCGGCAGCGTATTAGCAATGCCCTCACCAAAGCGAACTTTTACAGGCAAGTGATTATTAAAGGCTGTACTAATGTTCACTGTGGCTCCCCCACTAAATTCGAATATCGCTTTGAAAAATCAAACATAAACTATGAAGAATAAGGTATCACTTCAGCGCTAGACACTTTACTTAGGAAACGATCGACGAGTTCAAAACCGCGTTGATTAGACTCTGGCTCAATTGCCTTCGTTTGTGCTCTCAATTCGGAAACTGCCACGCCCTCGGACTCAACTTCAACGCATCCACCTTCCATGGCGAGCCAAAGATCGAGTACATGAGAATCAATTTCTGGGTGGAATTGCAGACCCAAGGTTCGCCCATAAGTGAAAGCTTGTGATGCAATTTCAGTACGAGCGATTTCAATCGCTTTTGCCGGCAACTGCCAACGATCCCAGTGATATTGAAACCAAGGTCCGTTCTCAATCAAAGACCTTTCATCGCTTTGAATTTCATACCAACCAAGTTCAGCTTTTGGCGCTCTGGCTACTGACCCACCCAAAACGCGAGCCATAAGTTGGCCACCAAAACAAATTCCTAGAATTGGAATTCCAGCATTATGTGCTTCAAGAACTTTCGTCATTTCCGGAATTAACCAATTTCCGATTCGTGAATCTTCCCAAGCACCCCATGGTGCGCCCATTACAACCAATACGTCATACTCAAGCAGGTTAGGCCATTCCACCGTGACGTTAGGTGTTAAGTAATTAGCTTCATCAACAATTAGAAATCGATTGATTTCAAAGCCAAGTTCAGCAAATCTTTGTGAGATTGGACCAGCTTCAGATGCATGATCGTGCTCAATAAAGAGTACGCGTTTAGTCATAAGAAAATTCTATCTGTGACTACTTTTTGAGGCGAATTGGTTCTTGGCCACGGGCAATTAAACGTTCAAAGTGCTTCTCGCGCTTTTCATTAAAGCGATCAGATTCGGTAGTCGCCTCCGCCAGGAATGCACTTAGTTCTTCACGAGCGGCTTGGCCATCTCCCGATAGATCTTCACGACCGAAGACGTTCCAAGCTCTAAGTACTGGCGCAATTACATCTTCGAGGTGCTGCTGCATGTCATAGATGCCAGCTAGTGCAATACCGACAGATTTACGCGCAAAACCTGGCATACCCGCACCAGGCATATCAAAATTAGTTACTACATCTGTAATGGCTCTCATTGCGGCATTAGGTTCTAGATCAAGAGCTGCGCCAAGCAGGTTGCGATAAAAAATCATATGTAGATTTTCATCGAGGGCAACTCGTTGCAACATACCTTCGCAAATTGGATCATCAGAAATGAGTCCAGTGTTGCGATGAGAAATACGAGTAGCTAACTCTTGGAACGAAACATAGGCAACGGTATGCAACATGTCGTTCTCATAAGGCTTTTGATAGCCAACTGACATATGTGCCATGCGTAGATCTTCAAGTTCATAAGGGTCAACACCACGTGTTGCCATCAAGTAATCGCGCATTACAATTCCGTGGCGATTTTCTTCAGCAGTCCAACGCTCGATCCAAGTACCCCATGCACCATCACGGCCCATCGCAATTGCGATCTCAGTGTGATAACTCGGCAAATTATCTTCAGTTAACAAATTCAAGACCAGTGAATCTTGGGCAATTGGTGAAAGTTTCGAATCTTTAGCTTCCCAAGCATCGCCATTTAACGGCCCGGCAAAGTTGCGACCTTCTGACCACGGGACATAATCGTGCGGATACCAGTCTTTTTGAATCTTTAAATGTCGCTCGAGTTCGACGGCTACTGCTGGTTCTAGATCGCGAATTAATCGCATCTGAATTGCTGGATCAAAACTCGTCATGGCGCAACGGTACGTTGCAAAATACATACTCGCGAGTTAGAAAGTAAGTGTTGAGTTAATTAGAGATTATCTTGAGCACGCTTGTGTGCTGCTTCACTACGCCATTTAGCGATTGCGGCGTGATTGCCTGATAGCAATACATCAGGCACTTCAATGTCCCGCCAGTTTGCTGGTTTGGTAAATGAAGGATATTCCACGAAACCTTCAGACATATGTGACTCTTCAACGATTGATGCTGGATTACCCAATACTCCTGGGATCAAGCGCGTTACTGCTTCAATAATCACCATCGAGGCAACTTCGCCGCCGCCTAATACGTAATCACCAATTGAAATTTCGTGAACTCGGATACCGCGATCGCGATAGGTGGTCGTTGAATAATGTTGGCGAACTCGATCGTCAATTCCCTCGTATCGCCCGCAAGCAAAAAGTAGATGAGACTTTGTTGAAAATTCCTCAGCCATTCGTTGGTTAAAGCGTTTACCACCCGGGGTGAGAATAATTAGATCGCAGTTTTCGGTAATCAAACTATCTAACGCGTGGCCCCAGATTTCTGCTTTCATAACCATGCCAGCGCCGCCACCGTAAGGGGTGTCATCAACGCTGTGATGGTTGTCGTTGGTGTGCGCACGTAAATCATGAACGTTTATTTCAAGTAAGCCTTTGTCTTGCGCCTTACCTAATAATGAAAGCTCAAGTGGCGCTAAATATTCTGGAAAAATTGAGATGACATCAATTTTCATTTCATCTCTCCCGAAATAATTGGTGGAATAACTACGACGATTTTGCTCTTGATATCAACAACTGGAACTAACTGATGCACGAAAGGAACTAAGACTTCGCCTTTTTCAGCTTTAATCACAAGTACGTCTTGACCGGGCAAATTCAGCACATCGCTTACTTCACCGAACTTGCTGCCATCTTCTAGATTGGCAGTGCAGCCAATTAACTGCAGAACGTGATAATCGTCTTCATCTTCACCGGGTGCATCAATATCAACATCGGCATAAAGCAAAGTGTCGCGTAACGCCTCAATGTCATTTCGAGATGAGATGCCTTCAAAGCCAAGTAATAGAATGCCGTTATGCACTCGCACTGAGCCAACAGTTAAAGAATTACCGCTATCGGTTTCAACAACTGCGCCCATTGCAAACCGGGTTGCAGCATCATCAGTTCGAACTTCGATTGTGGCTTCACCCAGAATTCCGTGCGCCTTGCCGATGCGGCCCACGAGTAAACGCATTATGAGCGGCTTAAATAAAGGGTTAACGAACCTCGTCAGCTTCAACCAGATCAACACGAATTGTGCGACCTGCGAGCGCGCTGACGACGGTACGAAGTGCCTTTGCAGTGCGGCCGTTGCGACCAATTACTTTGCCGATATCTTCTGGATTAACTCGAACCTCAAGTGTGGTTCCACGTCGGTGAGTTTTTTCCTTAACGACTACATCTTCGGGTGAATCAACGATTCCCTTAACTAAATGTTCTAGGGCTTCATCAATCATTTTTATTCAGCAGCCACATCTGCAGCAGGAGCGTCAGCAGCAGGAGTTTCAGTAACTGCTTCCGGAGTCGCAACTTCAGCTGGCGCTTCAGCAACTTCTTCAACTGCTGGTGTCTCTGCAACGACCTCTTCTGCTACAGGAGTCACAACAACAGTCTCTATTGCTTCGTCGCTGACCGGGTTTGCCTTTGCAGCAAGCTTTTCTTGCGCCTTCTTCTTTAATGTTGTGGCGCCTTCTTTTGGTTCATCCATAGCTTGCTTAACAGCGGCTTCGTAAGCAACGCTCTTAGCTGGCTTAGGAGCAGCGACGCGAAGTGTTCCTTCGGTTCCTGGAAGTCCCTTGTGCTTCTGCCAATCGCCAGTCACCTTTAGAAGTGCTTCGACTGCAGCTGATGGCTGTGCGCCGACGCCTAACCAGTATTGAGCACGCTCTGAGTTAACTTGAATTAGAGATGGTTCTTGTCCTGGAACGTAGCGACCAATTTCTTCAATTGAAAGACCGTTGCGAGCTTTGCGAGCATCTGTAACAACGATTCGGAAAAATGGGGTACGAATTTTGCCCATGCGCATTAAACGAATTTTTGTAGCCAAGTAAGTATTACTCCTGTAAATGTATGTCGTGCTTAATTTGCTTCAGCGGGGTGCGAAGTTAATCAAGAACGCGCTTTGGACTTAGGTAAGTTCCGGGGATAGAGGGCCCCGTCACAGGGGGCTAATCTTGCCAGTTTCAGGCTCAGATACGAAATCGAGCGGGAGCCTAGCCCTGCTCTTCGAGCGCACGTTTAGCGGGGTTTCCGGAGCGGGATTTCTTCTTGGGCGGCTGATTGCCCTTCTTTGGGGAGCTCATACCCCCGAAGGAACCCGGTGGCATCGCTGCCCCCGGCGGCAAGCCCATTCCAGCCGGCAGCCCTGCAGGAACTTTGCCATTGCGCATCTGCTTCATCATTTTCTGGGCCTGAGTAAATCGCTCAACCAATGAATTAACTTCAGATACTTGGCGACCACTACCCGCTGCAATGCGAGCACGACGCGAACCATTTAAAACTTTGGGATCGCGGCGCTCAGTTGGCGTCATCGACTGCACGATTGCTTTGGTGCGCACGATTTCGGATTCATCGAAATTTTCGATCTGTTTCTTCATCGCACCTGCGCCAGGCAACATGCCCAAAATCTTGCCCATTGAGCCCATCTTCGACATGGCTGAAATCTGCTCTAGGAAATCTTCGAGTGTGAAGTCATCGCCACGTGCAAACTTTTCTTCCATCTTCGCAGCGCCTTCGCCACTAAATGCTTTCTTAGCTTGTTCGGCCAAAGTTGCAACATCTCCCATTCCCAAGATGCGTGAAGCCATGCGATCAGGGTGGAATAAATCGAAGTCCGCTAATTTTTCACCAGTTGAGGCAAACATAATTGGCTTACCAGTTTGGGTAACGATTGAAAGTGCAGCACCACCTCGTGCATCACCATCTAACTTGGTCAGCACTACCCCATCGAAACCAACACCATCTTGAAATGCTTGCGCAGTTCGCACTGCATCTTGGCCTGTCATGGCATCGACAACAAAAAGAATTTCATTAGGTGAAATTGCATCGCGAATATCTTTTGCTTCTTGCATTAACTCTTCATCAACACCAAGACGACCAGCAGTATCAACAATTACGATGTTATGTAATTTAGCTTTGGCAAAAGCAATACCTTCGCGCGCAACTTCAACTGGATTACCAACCCCATTACCTGGCTGCGGCGCAAACACTGGAATGCCGGCGTTCTGACCAACAACTTGTAATTGGGTTACCGC
>RFRA01000300.1 GCA_009924725.1 Actinomycetota bacterium | reverse complement strand
ATTAAGGAAAGCCTCATCATTTTTAAGTGATTGAGCCGCAAGTGCCTTCATGCCTTCAGAAGTAAGTGGGAATGGCGTTTCGGCAGGTGCTTCTTCTTTCCTCAAGCGGGCTAGTAGGCGAGGCTGCGACATCACGACGTGGTTAGCGATTGCACCAACAGTCCACTCTGGATTCCAGGCTGAATATGAGAGCGCTTCCTCTGGAAGTTCACTCAGTTGAGTAAATACAGAATGATTCGCCCAAGCCATGTGCTTATAAAGTCTTAACAATGCTGGATCAGTCATGTCGCAAATCCTATTCATTTACTCTTAGATTGATGGATAAAACTCCAAACATCGAGGGCATCAAGATCAATATGGTGACCTTGCTGCTTCATGATGGCGGCAATCTGACCTTTATGTTCTGCGGCATGCATTACGGCTTGCGAAAGAATTAGCGAGACTGTCGCGTGAATAATTCCATTCTCACCCTCGATCTCTAAATCTTGATCTGAGCCAGTTACGTATTCAAGAAGGACGGCATCGAGTTCGGCCATTATCGCTAGATACTCTTTCGCTACCGAGCCATTTACGACTGGCTTCAAATCTGTCCAGGTGGCTCCGTTTAGGCAATACCGGTACCACTCACCGCTTCCGGCTAAGTGCGTAAGCAATTGACCGATTGGCCACTCGCCATCGGCTGCTGTCAAACCAAATATTTCATCGGGTTGATCGATAAACATGGTGAATAATTTCTGATTCGACCAGGCCAAATGACGAAGTGAAGTTTCCAAAGAAATCATAGAAATACCTTATATCTGGGCTGCTGATAAGGCGCTAAAAATCTCATATTTCGAGGTAAAAAGGCCATAAATTGCGGTTTTCTGGAACTCCTTTAGTATCTAGTTATAAGGTTTCTAAAGTAAAAGTAAACAAAAAATCGAAAGGTCAACTCATGTCTGATTCAGCAAAGTGTCCAGTACCGCACGGCGCAAATACCACCGCCGAATCTTTCAATCAGACTTGGTGGCCAAAGGCGCTTAGCCTCGAAATTCTGCATCAGCATGACACAAAGACCAATCCA
>RFRA01000299.1 GCA_009924725.1 Actinomycetota bacterium | reverse complement strand
TTTAATTCAAAACGTTTTGATGCAAACTCAAAAACAATCTTGGGGTCGAGTGCTAACTTCGATGGACCAAAAGCTACTTCTTGGTTACTTTCCCAGGCAAATTGCGCGAAATTTATTTCCGAACGCATTTGGTTTAGATTTATCTCAAGCACTAATCCACTACCTGTAGACAATGCGTTAGAAAGTGCATTTGTTGATCGCGATATCAAATCAATTTTAATAGCGGCTACCAATAGTAAAGTTCTTAGTGATATAAATAATTCGGTTGTTAAGGCACCAGTTGAATGGTTTGCTGGCGTTGCCCGTTATTTGAAATTAACCCCGTCAGCGCTTCAAACCCAAGCCCAGCTCCTTAGCTACTTAGATAAGTTGGCTCAAGTTCCCTTTAACCCGCCAAATGTAGGTGGCTGGCCAACAGATGAATCTTGGTTGAGTTCGGCCAGTGCCCAATACCGGCTGCAATTCGCTGGATGGCTGATAAAACAAGCAGATTTAACAGCCTTAACTGCGGTCGCCCCAAATAAGCGAGTTCTCTGGTTGCAAGATGAACTTGGCGTTTTAACGTTTAGTAATCGAACTCGACTTGCTTTAGATGGCGAGAAAAATAATCCAGCCCAGTTACTGCAGTTAGCAATTTGCAGCCCAGAATATATCGTGAGCGCTTAAGGAGAACTGATGGATACTTTAACTAGACGTAAATTTCTTCAGCTATCAGGTGCGGCAACTGTCGGCGCTGTTGCACCCATGTTGACCCTCGATGAAATTGCAGCCGCGGCTTCAACTCGACCACTGCCACTCGGTACGCCAATTTTGATTATGGTCACTCTCTATGGTGGAAATGATGGACTAAACACTGTGGTTCCATATACCGATCCAATTTATTTCTCTTCTCGACCAGATATTTCTTACGCTCCTGAAAAAGTTTTAAAGTTAGATGAACAATTAGGCTTAAACCCTGCCATGACCGGAATCAAGTCCATGTGGGATCAAAAGAAAGTAGCGATTGTTCGTGGTGTTGGCTATCCAAAGCCTGATCGTTCACACTTTACTTCAATGGCGATTTGGCA
>RFRA01000298.1 GCA_009924725.1 Actinomycetota bacterium | reverse complement strand
TCAACTTCACTTAACGATGAAGCGGTGCGTGATTTAAACGGGCGGAATTTCAATTCGGGAATGTCTAGGTCTGCGATGCGATTTAGAGCGGTTAGGTCAAGCGGTGTTGGTAATGAAAACACGCTTTCTTTGTTGATTCTAAGCTCTTCGCATAGTTTTTCGAGAAGGTCTTGATCGATACCTTCTTCAATCTCAATTCGAACGGGTGGCCCAAAGCGACGGCGAGACAACTCTTGCTCTAGTGAAGTCAATAAGTCTTCAGATTCTTCCTCAAGTTCAAGATCTTCATTACGTGTGACTCTAAATGTGTAATGATCTTCGATTGTCATTCCTGGGAATAACTCTTGCAGATGTATTGCGATTACATCTTCAAGTGGAATAAAGCGACGCGAACCTGTTGAACTTGTTGCGATAAAGCGAGCCAAAATTGGTGGCACCTTAACTCTGGCAAAGTATTCCTCTTTATTGGTCGGGTGTTTAACCAGAACCGCCAAGTTAAGCGAGAGGCCAGAAATATATGGGAATGGGTGCGAAGGATCTACGGCTAAAGGAGTAAGTACCGGGAAGATTCGTTCTCGGAAAATCTTTGTTACATAGGCACTTTCTTCCTCATTTAAATCATGCCAAGTAATTAGATCAATTTTGTGTTTACGTAAATCTGAGAGTAAGTCGTTTTTAAAGTGGTCTGCATGACGCTTTGAAAGTTCACGGGCTTTTGTAGTAACGGCACTTAACAATTGGTTAGGTGTAAAACCTGCACTATTGCTAGCTGAAATTTCATTTTCGATCTTGCCTAAAATAGAAGCCACGCGCACCATAAAGAACTCATCTAAGTTATTTGTAAAAATCGCCATGAAGCGAAGGCGTTCAAGTAGTGGGATTTCCTTATCTTCGGCCAGTTCAAGAACGCGCTCGTTGAACGAAAGCCAACTTAGTTCACGATCAATTAGCTCTTCTGGCTTTGACATGAGACAACTTTCTCTTATGGAGGTGAACGCTGGGTGACCTATAGGTGGATTATCGCTTAAAGCAATGGCCATTTGGTCGGCTTGGGGTACTTTGCGCTACG
>RFRA01000297.1 GCA_009924725.1 Actinomycetota bacterium | reverse complement strand
AGTTTGTTATCTGCATTTTCGCGAACCGCACAGGTATTAAAAACTACGATATCGGCTTGTTCTCCAGGCACGACAGGTAGGTAGCCCGCTTCATCCAAAAGACCTGCGATGCGCTCTGAATCATGAACGTTCATCTGGCAGCCATAAGTTTCAACTGCATATGTGCGGGACATGCGGGTAAGCCTATCGTTCAGTTAGACGGTGAGCACCTTCACGGTAAGCGCTGCACGATCAGCAATCAAAATTGAATGATTGGGCAGATTTGTCCAACCAGATTGATCCCACCCACTAGATGCCACGACGACTTCAGAACCGCCATTTCGCTGTGAAACTTTATAGTACAAATCGTAATAGCCATCCGTTGCCCAATCTGGCTTGCGCTTTGGGTCGTGCTCGCAAATCGTCACAAATTCAGTTCCATTCATGAGCATGGCATTAACACTTGAAAAGTCGAATTGGCGCAACTTTTTAATTGCACTTGTTATGCCCTCTACCAATCCATCGCGGTCAATTTCCGTTAGCAAGAAGTAGAAATAACGTTCGCTGTCAGTATCACCTTTGATGAAGGGCTTGTACTTATTGTTAATCAATCCATCGAGCGCTGCTGGTGGATAGATAGCCCCATTATGAATGAAGGTGTAGCCACCATGAGTAAAGGGGTGAGTATTTTCATCTGAAACTGGTAAACCGCTTGTGGCCCAGCGAAAGTGCATAAGCGCACCGTCTGAATTTGTATTGTTTAAAGTAGATTTGAAATTATCGCTGGAGCGAGCAATTTCAGGAGCTTTCACCAGCCGGGCGATATCGTCACCGCGATTTAGCGTGGTTATACCCCAACCATCACAATGAACGGAAGAGAGTTCGATAAATTCCTGCAAGTTTTCTCCGACAACTTCACCGAATGACTCAGGTGAGGACGACACGTAGCCCATAAGTCGGCACATTTTGCGACAAACCTCTTCCCTTGGGAGCACACTTTGAAGTAGAAAGGCTACCTCGGTGCCCCACATCGATCCAGCACCATCAGCCACGGAGCACGGTGTTACGTGGTTAAAGCGGCTTTAGGAGGAATG
>RFRA01000296.1 GCA_009924725.1 Actinomycetota bacterium | reverse complement strand
AACATCTGGCGCTCGCCACCTGAAAGCGTGCCGGCCAACTGTTTACTACGCTCGGCTAAACGTGGGAAAAGTTCGTACACCTCTTCAATGGCAAGCTTTACATCACTACGAAAATTACGTCGACGAAAGAGCGAACCCATTTCGATGTTTTCGGCAACCGATAATTGTGAAATAACCGCGTGCCCTTCAGGTACATGGGCGATGCCAGAGCGCACAATTGATTCAGGCGCTTTACCAATGAGTGATTTATCTGCCCAAGTAATGTACCCACTCTTAGCTCGCTCTAGCCCAGAAATTGTGCGAAGCAAGGTGCTCTTACCGGCGCCGTTAGCGCCAATAACCGTGGTGATCTTGCCTTCTGCGGCGGTGAATGAAATGCCGTCAAGGGCGCGAACTGCACCGTATTCAGTTACTAGATTTTCAACCTTAAGCATTTGCGCCGCCGATTTCCTGCCCATCAACATTGGTGCCTAGATATGCCGCAACTACCGCAGGGTCGCGCTTTACGGTATTGAAATCACCACTAGCAATTACTTTGCCGAAGTTAAGAACGTAAACTTGATCGGAAATTTCACTCACGAAATCAACATGGTGTTCCACAATTAAAATTGCGCATTGGCGCTTTAATTGTTTGATTAGTGTTGCTAATTGATCAATTTCATCTTGGCCCAGACCGGCAGCAGGTTCATCAAGTAATAGTAGTTTTGGTTTCATTACCAATGCACGCGCTATCGCTACCCGCTTAGAGTCGGGATAAGTAAGTTCGGTTGGCTCAAGGAAAGCGGTGTGTGCAGCTCCAGCCCAAGCTAACGCTTCGTGAGCACGATCTTCTAGTTGCTTTTCAAATTTTGGTGAGAAGCCCAACATGTCGCGAATGAAATTAGATTTGTTATGCGAATCGGCGCCCATCATGACATTTTCTAAAACGCTTAGCCCACTAAATAAACCAACGCCCTGTAAAGTGCGCGCGATTCCTAACTTCGCTAACTCGTCAGGTTTTGGCCAATCTATATTCTTGCCTTCAAATGAAATCGAGCCTTTTTCTGGCTCTACTAGCCCTGAGATTGCATTAAAGATTGTGGTCTTACCAGCACCATTTGGCCC
>RFRA01000295.1 GCA_009924725.1 Actinomycetota bacterium | reverse complement strand
TTTCCACGGTTAAGGTGGCAACTACAACTACGACTTTGAAATTCACGGTACCGAAATTCACTGGTGATATCGCGTTTCGAGTAGAGAAAGGGGCCGCGTAAATGAGCACTGATCTCAATAACCGTACCCCCATCGCACATCCAACCTTGGCTGATGTCGCGGCTATTGCAGGTGTCAGCATAAAGACTGCCTCTCGCGTGCTAAATGGTTCAGCAAATGTTTCCCCAGAGACCGAAGAGAAAGTTAAGAAAGCAGTCGGCTTAGTTGGCTATCGTTCAAACCGAATAGCACGTGAACTCCGCGGTGGATCCCTAAGCAACATCATTGGGATGGTTATTTCAGATTTAGCTAACCCGTTCTACGCGGGCCTTGCTGCAGGTGCTGAAGAAACGCTTAGTAAATCAGGCTTTGAATTAATTCTGGCTACCGCGAGAGACAATGGCGAGCGTGAGAAAGTTTTAATTGAATCGCTACTAGAGCGACGGGTTCGTGGCTTAATCATTGTTCCGTCAGGTGAAGATTATTCGTACCTGCACATAGAGCGCCGTCGTGGCTTTAGTTTTGTCTTTGTTGACCGCCCAGCTCCGTATCTCGATGCAGATACCGTTTTAGTCGACAACCAAGGCGGGATAAATGCTTGCGTAGATAAGTTGTTAGCTTTAGGTTGTAAGCGAATAGCACTCATTGCAGATACGCCGGCTATTTGGACCGCTGCGGAACGCATCGAAGGCTTTAAGAAAGCAATAGTCACTCGTAAGTTGGATTCAGATAATTCTTTGATCATCAGTGGCGTGCACACATCTTCCGAAGCCGAACAAGCAACCCGTGAACTATTGACCCAGCGCAAGAAAGTCGATGGCATCATCGCCGCTAACGATCTGATTGCCTTCGGTGTCGGGCAAGTAAAATCGAATTTGAATTCAAATTTACAGGTCGTTAGTTTCGATGAATTCCCTTCAGCAGCTCTCATGGGTGTTCACACCCTGAACCACGATCCGCAACGCCTAGGTAGATTAACCGCGGACGTTATCTTGAGCCGCATGAACGAACCAACCGCCGATAACTACCAAAGCGCTGTAATGAAGGTCGCCATTAATGAAGAGATTCAGG
>RFRA01000294.1 GCA_009924725.1 Actinomycetota bacterium | reverse complement strand
AAACTGGTGTGCACACGTGGGAGTGGACAGTAACCCAAATTTAATTGGCTTGGTCTAAATGCGTTAGCGGCCAGTTAATTGCTATTGGGTATTTACAGGTACGACCATCACCTGATGATTTGCCACGTGCACGTCGCCACATCCATGGCAGCGCAAATGTTGCAAACCAAACCACAGTCACCGCGGCCTTAACAAACTTATGTGTTGGTTCAGCTGGTGCTAAAGGTCTGCGCCATGATGGATCAAATGGAAGTTCAATAGTTTCTAAAACCGCTTGAGCAACGCGATCATGTCCCATTGGGTTTAAGTGCAAACGATCAAAAGCTAAGAAGCGTGGGTCTTTAAAGGCAGGTTCTTCGTTGGCATCGCACAGAATTGCACCGATTTCTTCCGCCACTGCGCGAATGTTTTCGTTAAAGTCTTTAAAGCGCGCTTTCCAGGTTTCTGCTAAACGACCTTCACTGCCGCTGTCTTCTAGAACGGTAAACAACATAACTGTCGCACCCGATGCGGCTAATTTGCGAGCGGCTTCGGCGTATAAAGGCAAAACTACATTGGGGTTGTACTTGGGACGAATAACATTATTTGCACCCGCATGAAATGAAACCAAGGTTGTCTTGTCAACAACTTGTGCGATTGCTGCATCTAGCTGCTCATCAATAACTTGCTTCAACAATTTTCCACGGATAGAAAGGTTTGCGTATTGAAAACCAGGTTGAGCCTGTGCCATAACATCGGCAACGCGATCGGCCCAGCCTCGGTATTGGCCATATCGCTTCTCGTCGCACATACCTTCGGTGAAAGAGTCACCAATGGCGATAAAACGGTTGTATTTCAAGGCTTTTACCTACTTTGCGCGGCGCTGTTGATCTATATGGAACAGCGCAATCGAGGTAGCAACGCTTGCATTCAGAGATTCAGTTGAAGCGCTGATCGGAATCGAAATAACCAAGTCACACTTTTCCTTGGTCAAGCGTGCAAGACCCTTACCTTCAGATCCCACAATGACCATTAAAGGTTCAGTTGCAACCTTCATGGCACTAATCATTTCATCAGATTCACCATCTAGGCCGATCACAAACATGCCCGCTTTTTTAGCAGCATCAATTGT
>RFRA01000293.1 GCA_009924725.1 Actinomycetota bacterium | reverse complement strand
AGCAATTCAAGGCGGTATGGAAAAGGCAGAGCGTGCACAAGTAGAAGCAGAGCGTGCACTTGCGCAGTACACAGCGCAATTAAATGAAGCACGTGGTGAAGCACAAAAGATTCGCGAAGATGCCAGAGTGCAAGGGGCAGCAATTATTGAAGATTTGCGAAGTAAAGCAGCGGAGGAAGCGGCAAGAATTACCGCCGCAGCTACCGAAGCAATTCAATCAGAGCGCCAGCAAGCAATGACCGCACTTCGTAATGAAGTTGGAGCACTCGCTACTGAGTTAGCCGGAAAGATTGTTGGCGAAGCATTAGATGACCAGGTTCGTCAATCTCGAATCGTTGACCGCTTTATCTCAGATCTGGAGAAGAGTAAGTAATCATGAAAGTATTAGGGGGCGCCAGCAGAACTGCTGTGATAACGCTGCGCAAATCTTTAGCTGATACTTTAAATAAACAATCAGCTGCTGATAGTGCAACCCTTGCTTCAGATTTATTTACAATTTTAACAGTTCTAAGTTCATCAATTGGAATGCGCAGAGCACTTACAGATAATGCAAGAGATGCTGGCGCTAAAGCTGAGTTAATTTCTGATCTATTTGGCAAAAATATTTCATCCCCAGCTCAAGTATTACTTGCAACAGCTTCAGGGCTACGTTTTTCAAGCCCAGGTGAATTAGCTGATGCAATTGAGCATTTAGCGGTTGAGGCAGAGAGTGCAACTGCTGAAAAGAATAATGAATTAGAGAAACTTGAGAAGGAATTATTTGATTTTGCCAGGGTGCTAATAGCAAATCCAGATTTAAGGCAAGCACTTAATACCTCTGCAGATAGTGATGCTAATAAGGTGGCGTTACTTGAGTCAGTTGTTAAAGGTAAGTATGTGAATTCAACTATTAACCTACTTCGTAGAGTTATCACTTTGCGCCGTGGCCGCAGTATTGATGCCACGCTAGCGGCTTATTCACATTATGTTTCAATTCGTAAAGATCGTTTAGTAGCCCATGTTAAAAGCGCTGTGAAATTAAGTGATGCTCAAGTGAGCAAGTTAGTTTCCGCACTTTCAAAGCAAATGGGCAGAGATGTTCATGTAAATATTGAGATCGATCCAAAGATTTTAGG
>RFRA01000292.1 GCA_009924725.1 Actinomycetota bacterium | reverse complement strand
ATTCCACCAAGCATGTAGAAAGGATATTAGACCTGATAATTTTCTGCAGGACGAGTAATCTGCGCAGATGAGTTCATATCTTTCAGCCCACGAAACCATTGCTGCTATCCGAAGCGGCAAAACTACGGCTGCTGAATTAGCCACGGAAGCGCTCGAGCGGATCCAAAGTGTTGATCAATCTGGTTATGAGCTAAACAGCGTGCTCGCCGTTTCAAAAACTGCGTTAAGCGATGCTATGACAATTTCTAAAGATTTACCGCTTGCTGGATTGCCGATTCTAATTAAAGACAATATTCAAGCGATTGGCTTGCCAGCCACCGCTGGATCAAAAGCCTTAGAGAACTATCCAGTGAAGCAGGATTCAGAATTGGTAACTCGATTACGTGCGGCAGGTGCCAACATAATCGGGGCTACGAATTTATCAGAATGGGCAAATATTAGATCTTCGAAATCAACTAGTGGTTGGTCGGCAGTCGGTGGGTTAACTGCAAACCCTTGGATTCATAAACACAGTGCTGGTGGATCTTCATCTGGTTCTGGTTCGGCAATTGCTGCCGGCTTAGTTTCCCTGGCAGTTGGTACCGAAACTGATGGTTCAATCGTTTGCCCGGCTTCGCTTAATGGTTGCGTTGGCATTAAACCAACAGTTGGATCTGTCTCTCGAGTTGGTGTTATACCAATTAGCGATGCACAAGATTCGCCCGGCCCAATGGCTCGTAGCGTTGTTGATGCTGCACTATTGCTCGAAGTTCTCTCCGGAATTACTGGGCTAGTTGCTGCTGCTAATTCAAATCAGCCGCTTCGTATCGGCATTGTTAAGTCTTGGTTATCAGGCGATGCTGGAACTGACCAATTATTTGAAGTAGCAGTTAGCGCTCTCGCAAAAACCAATGTGACCCTAGTTGAGATAAAAGTTTCAGCCCCAGCAGAATCAATTGGGAATGATGAATATGAATGCTTATTACATGAACTGGTAGATGATTTAGGCACTTATTTACCGGGGCGCACCAATGGCGAGATAGTTTCATTGGCTGAAGTTGTGAAGTTCAACTTAGCTAATGCTGAAACCGAGCTGAAACATTTTGGCCAAGAGTTATTTGATGCCGCTCTTGATCTAGGT
>RFRA01000291.1 GCA_009924725.1 Actinomycetota bacterium | reverse complement strand
CAAAAAAAGCTACGACAAAGGCAAGTGCAACCAAGAAGCCCGCTACCAAGAAGCCCGCTACCAAGAAGTCAGTAGCTAAGAAACCAGCCGTCAAGAAAAGTGCTGCAAAGAAAGCGAGCAAGTAAATGGACCAGCACGAAGTAAACATTGTTGACGAGGTAAAGCTTGAACTCAGCGAAATTGATGCGCTAGAAGTTAATGAACACGGGCAACGTTACGAGGCGCTTGCTCAAAAGTTGCAACAAGCACTTTCTTCGATTGATGGGCTCTAGGGCTTAACGGTCTAACTGAGAACTTTTGCATTTATGAAAACTAGACTTGATGCCGAATTAGTTCGCCGAGAACTCGCACGTTCGCGTGATCATGCAGCTGATCTGATTGAGTCTCGTTCAGTTTTAGTAGGTGGTATTCCAGCTACTAAACCAGCAACTCAAGTTGATGCTGAAACTTCCATAACTATCGCTGGTAACCGAGATGATTTCGTCTCTCGGGGTGGACATAAGCTAGCTGGAGCTCTTGATACTTTTTCAGAGATCAAAGTCGATGGAAAACGCTGTTTAGATGCGGGTGCGTCCACGGGTGGATTCACCGATGTGTTGTTACGTCGCGGTGCTGATTGTGTAGTTGCCGCCGATGTTGGTTACGGGCAACTGGCTTGGGAGATTCAACAGAATCCAAAGGTCGTAATTCTAGATCGTACAAATATCCGGCACTTAACTGGCGAATTAGTTGGCGATCCAATTGATCTCGTAGTGGCGGATTTATCCTTTATTTCACTGACTTTAGTGCTGCCAGCACTCGCTGCAGTTTCAAAGCCTGAAGCAGATTATGTATTAATGGTTAAGCCACAATTTGAAGTTGGCCGCGAACGTCTAGGTGCCGGTGGGGTAGTGCGAGATCCGGCACTTCGCAAGGCAGCTGTGATTGAAGTTGCTGAGTCGGCATACGATGTTGGGCTCGGAACTCTCGGCGTTACTGCCAGCCCGTTGCCAGGCCCGGCCGGAAATGTCGAATATTTCTTATGGCTTCGTCGTGGCGCACCTGCTATTGATGAAGCAGCACTTGATCGCGCTATCGAGATTGGGCCGCAATAATGAGCCAGAAGCGCGCCGCAGTTTTAGTTGTTA